>JALUZN010000064.1 GCA_027011835.1 Draconibacterium sp.
AGCTCAAATTATTTTTGACCTGTTTCGATTTTTTTACACCCTAAAACAAATACTATTCAAAAATCTTCAACTTAAATATTATCGACTTTTTCAGGTTTGACTAATTATATTTACTTAACTCCATTATTTCTCAAGGCTTAATCATCGTACACTTCGGTGCATAGGTTTAATACCAAATTAGATGGGTTACGATGATATTCAAAGACAAAGGCCATGATTATGCAAGTGTGCAAAAGTAAACTGAAAGAATTTCAGTTTACTTTTGCAGAAGACAACCAAGTTGTTATACTCTACTTTCAGACACGTCATTCCCCGCAAAGCGATTCCTTTATAAGAACTTGTTTCGGAATCTGTTACATGATAGAAATACTGAAAATTAATTCAGAATAACGCCTCAAAAGTAGTATGATTGACTAAACACTAATATTCAGAATCCAGCAATGAGTACCTGTATTCTAAAAAGCCCTGACTGCCCGCACCCTATTTGTATTCGACTTTTCGTATGAATTCTGAGAACCATCGCTAAAAAGCAGATGCCAGGCATTATTTGTTGTGTAATCGGTAGAACTCCAATAATAATCATTGGCAAAACTACTCCCACCGTTATTCCCTGCGGTTGTATTTATGGTTGATTTATCATCATACATCAATTTTAACTCTTCATTCGATGGTAAATACCAGTCGCCGTATGTTTTCCCTCCTTCTGTAATTTGCAGTTCGTTACAAACACGGGCAGCGTAAGAATTTCCATCATCACCAATTGCAACAAGTGCTGCAATAATAATACTCGTATTGGCTTCGCCGGCAAACGGTCCGTCGCCTTTGGCTTGTGTTAATCCAAAAGTTCCGGCATACCATCGAATTGGGGCACCACCATTCTGGTCGGTTTTTGCACATGCCAGTCCATGTTGTCCGGTTTCGTCGACCCAAAACACAATACCACCCTGTGCAAAATCGCCCACAGAGTACGAGGGAGTTGTTCCTCCTCCTTCTGCTATTGCTTTCCAAATAGTACCATCGAAATAATAAAAACCTGAAGCTCCATCGGTTTGAAATACCATTAAACCGGTAGCAGGTGTTGTAATATCGTTGCGTTGTGTTTCGGTCATTCGTGGAATCAATAATCCTTTGCTCTCACTTTTTACATCGAGCATTGCCGAGCTGTTGGCAGTAGTTCCGTCTTCATTAACAGATACTCCCTGCGCCGATACGATGTAATTTACCAACAACAAACACGCTATTAAAATTAGTTTTGCCTGTTTCATTCGTTTTCTTTTTTTTATTCAATACTGAATTTTATTGTTTAATAATTTTAGAAATAAACTTTTTGTCCCCCTGTTTTATTTCGACAGAATAAATCCCCGGCAAAGCATCTGGAATAGAGACACTTTGTTTCTTACCCGGTAACAAATTAACCTGTTTTATCTTCTGTCCCGACACATTATAAATGTCAACAATTGCGTCTTCTCCGTTTGGAATATCGATATAAATTCTGTTGTGAAATGGATTTGGATACACATTAAATACGGCCTGATTATTAACTTTATCAATAGCAGTAGGAATTGCAACTTCTAACCCGAAAACAACCCACTCTTTTAGTTTTCCTTTGTCGGTGGCTGTTAATTTCAAACTGTATTCTCCAACCTGATTTTTGGGAGGATTTCCGGACAAAGTCATTGTCTCGGAATTAAAACTTAGCCAACCCGGAAGTGCAGAGTTATTTTCTAACGACAGCCGAAATGTTAATTTGTCATCGATGTCGGGATCGGTAATACAGTTTTTAGGCAATTCTACAGATTTTTCAATATTGGTAAAAAAAAGGTACGATTCAGGGAAAACGTTTATTTCAGGAGGATCGTTCACGTTCAATACAGAAAGCGTTATTAGTTGCTTTGAAACTTTTTCTCCATCGGAAACAACAATATTAAAAATGTAATCGGCTACATCTTCATTCAAAGGAGTTCCCGAAAGTAATTTTGTAACATTGTTGTACTTCAGCCAATCCGGGAGATTCTCGAAACTAATTTCCAATTTGTCTCCTTCGGTATCTGCAACTTCAACAGAATAAACATAAACCTGATTTTGAATTGCATAGTTTAACGGTTTATTCAAAAACATGGGAGCAAAATTCCTATCGGTTATTTTGAAATTCCACTGCTTTTTAAATGTCGAATTGCTATTGTCTGACACCTCGATAAAAACACTGAGTGTGTCTTGTCCTAACTCATTAAGTGGATTTTTAAGAAACAAAGAATCGCCATTTATTGAGAAATAATCGTTCCCATTATCATTTTCTCCATTCCCTATTTTAAGAATAAACTTATGTATATCATTCTCGTCTTCATCATCAACAACCAAACGGGCAACCCAACTGTTAATGTTTGTCGATTCGCTTAAAATACTCGTTGTCAGCGAAATTCCTGAAGGGGGATCGTTCCGGTCTAAAACATCAATTACAAATAATTTTTGCCTCGAAATTCCATTCTCAATATCGAGCTTAATATTTACAGCATACTGAGACTGTTGTTCGAAATTAAATGGTCCCTTCGCAAAAAGTTTGTTATCCTCAATATAAAAAAACTCATTTTCTGACTGAGAAACTGACGAAAGACTAAACTCATAATTAATATCTGACAATTCCGGATTAACAGTAATATTACCAATAAAAACAGAGTCTTCGTTTTCGGCAACCGTTGTATTAGAAAGGACTATTTTGGTTGATGAATCAATTGCTTTTCTAACTGTTACAGTATAATACTTTCTTTCTCCTAATCGGGAAACTACAGTATATTTCACAGATCGTTTAAAATTATTTACCGTAACACCACTCACTTGTTCAACACCATCGACAAAGGCTTTTGCACCAACCGACAATTGGAAAACAGGAGCGATACTACTTAAATCGCCATCCATTTCTTGCATTAAAAATATTATGGAGTTATTAATATATGTAGGTCCATACTGTTTGTAAATTTCGAACGAAAGAATATCAGCACTAAAAGTCTGGCTCTTCTCGGAAAACAGAAACGGACTGCTTACCGAACCAATTATTCCATTTACCTGAAAATCGACTGTTTGTTCTGCAACAATTTCTATGTCGTTGTCAGCATCGTAAATTTTAATTGCGATTGTATCAATTGGTTCGTTGCTGTATATCATCAAAAAAACAAAGTATTCATCGAGAACTGATTGATATTTTACATTTGCAACACCACGGCACTCGCCATCAATAAAAGCTGCGACCATATCATCGGAGTTCTCCGATAATTTATTGTCGATTGCAACCTTGCCGGTTATTGTCATTGAGTACGCAAACTGGCTCGGATTGACACTCCAATTCGGTTGAGCCACAGATGTAATTGCCAGCATAGAAAAAGCAAACATCAAAAACAGTGTAGTTATTTTTTGTATTTTCATAATTACCTGGCTTTTGAGATTTTTACTATTTCAACCGAATTACCCGAAACATACCTGATATAATAGATTCCAGCAGAAACAGGCACTCCGTTTTGGTTGGTTCCATCCCAGGTAATGGTGTTAATACCACTTGCCGAGAGACCATTGTAGATATGGCTAATTAACGATCCTGTGGCATTTACTACATCAATTTGAACCTCCTCGTTAAAACCTCTGAACTCTATGTTTACTCTACCAGTAAACGGATTTGGATAACACCTGAAGAATCCTTCGCCGGCCAATTCGCTGGCACCAGTAGTTGTACTTTTAAGAGTTAAAATAAGCGGACTTTGTGTAGAACCATAAACTGCATTTGCAACAAACGGTCTTTTCTCCTTAATTTCATAAGTTTTCCCGGTTATTCCATCAAACAATTTAAAGCCAATACTCTGCCCTTTTTCGTTGTTGCTTACACTCAGGAAAAAGAGATTGCTGCCAGTGCCTGAAGATGAAAGAGGTGATACATAACCATGATTCTCGCTATTAATAAAAGCCCCTAAAACCATTTGGTTATTTACTGTAACTTCGGGTGTTGCCGTAAAATCAATTTTTGCTACAATAGAGAGGTTGTTTGCATACTGCGAGAGATTTTGCTCCCAGCCAGAAGGCGGCGATGAATAATTTGGCATAGCACCCGATTTGAATACTGTGGTATTTGGATATTTTAATACCCCCACTCTATTCGAATGCATCATATAACCACGTCCCGGTTTCATAACATCGAGAGTTCCGAGCCAGCCGGCATTCGGATCGTACATTACAAATGAATACTGGCCTTTAATTACCTCCGAGGTGTCGGCAACATAATAGCGCAATGCATCGTTTAAATCCATTGCCAAGTCGGGCAAATAACCAATGTGATTCCAGCCAATTGCTATATCAATCGGATTATCTTCAGGAATAATGTCACCTCCACTATAAATAATGGTGTCGGCATTTCTTACTTTCATTTGATACATTTTCGTATTATCAATCGAGTCGATAGTACCAACTTCCCATCCGGTTTTTATGTCATAATTATTAAAGCCACCTCCGTGCGTTTTAATCTGGTCGTTCTCTTCCGATTCGAGGGCCGATAAAAACGAATTAAGGTTATTTTGATTGTTGGAAAGTTTATTAAACGACAACCAATTCCATCCCGATGCAACCGGAATATATTGGCGATACAAATCAACCGCTTCAAAAATAACCGGGTTAAATGTTGTGCCTATTACATCGTTGGCAACAAACTGTATATCGTAAGGTTTTACATTGTCGAGAATTTGACCAACACTCGCATCCCATAATCTGAACTCGAGTTCGTCGCCAAAATTATTTCCATAAATATTCAGAAAAACAAGGTACGAATCAAACTCTTTTACATACCGTACATTTGCAACACCGCGTATCGAATCGTTCACAAAAACGGCAACTTTATCGAAAATATCAGTCGATAAAACTCCTTCAATTTTAACCCGGCCAACCATATTCATGGTATATTCAAACAGATTTGGATTGACTTTCCAGTCGGGAGGTTTTTTGTAAACCCTGACCGTAACCGGGAGCTTCTCGTTAAATCCATTTCCGGTATGAATAACAATGTCTTCGTTATACTTTCCAATGTTTAACGCCGGACTAACAGTAAACAAAATATCCAGTGTCGATTCGGGATCAATAGTTCCGCTCACCGGAGATGCTGTTAACCAAGGAGGTAAATTAGTTAAATGGAAACTCAGCTGCTGCCCCCCGGTATTTTTAATAGATGAAACAAAGTCTAAATGTTTATATATCTCTTTAACAAAGTTTCGTTCTTCGTCTTCCCAACGAATTTGCGACCGATGGACAAAAGCGGTCCATGTAACCGGCGATGCCATGCGGTTTCCATATTTGTCCTCCACTTTTTCAACCGTTATTTCAATGGTATTATTCTCGAGTTGTGGATAGAGGTATGGCTTTGGTTTGATAATTATTTCGTCTTCCGAAGCAACAAAATCGTAGGCAATACTTTCTACCGGACGTATATCTTTCATATTGGGAGCATCGGGCAAATAGGCATCACCTACACTTGCCACGGCAGCCGTAGCATTCTCATCCGAATCAAAATTATCGAGTGTTGGCTGCTGGTTCATCACTCCCATATTGTCTTCGAAAAAGTTCTCGAAAGGAAAATAAACCATTAATCCGGTTTCGTTACCATTTAATTTCGAATTCTTATCCATATTAATCTGGATTTTTGTTCGTGCCAGATTCCACAAACGGAATTCATCCATTTTACCCGAGTAATACCAGTCTTCGCCGGCACCATTAATATTGTCCCATTTGCGTTTACCCAAATACATTTCACTGCCGGCAATACCACCAAACACGGTATTGAATTTTTCGTTTTGCGTTTTACCGTCGATATACGAAATTGCATTACCGTTTCGGCGAACAGTAAATGCAAAATGGTGCCATAAGTTATCGAAATAGTTATTAGATGTAGCCTGAAAGAAATAACCTTTGCTTGCCACCCAGATTTTTCCATCGGGTGTGGCATAAATGCTTAATGCTTTATCTTTTTGATTTTCGCCATCGTTTCCATCGCCTTTTTGATTCGAGAAGAAACAGACAGTATCATTCGGTGTACTATCTTTAAACCAGAACTCAACCGTATAATCCATTTCGGGAATAATTGCAAAATAGTCGGCTGAAAACTTCAGCGAATTGTTTCCTACAAAATCCCAGGCAACACCGCCCGGATAAGTTTCCCATGGAGCAAAAACTTCCATATGACGATATGCAGCTTTATCAATGGCAAGGTCGCCGTGTGCCTCATCAAGTGGCCAGTAACCGTACAAACCAATTTCGTTGCCCGAAAGTGCTGTATATTGATTGTCGTAAACCTCACCAATTGGAAGGTTTTTCGACCATATTCGCAGTTCGTGGAAACTTCCAGCAAAATAATCGTCATCGGTAACCGATGATTTTCCAATATAGATTTTGCCAAGATTATTATAATTTGCATTTGTGCCGCGAACTTCGAGTATTATTTTATCGTTCTGATAGATAAACATATCCCCGGTTTCGTAATCGAAAACGTAAGCCATGTGTTGCCATGCATCTTCCGGAACAGCCGGGCTGAATTGCAACGCTGTTTCCTGTTCGACACCTCCAATTTTAAAGAATGTTTTAAAATTATCTTTTAACCCTATTTCCAGACTCAAAGCAGGGTCGTTTCCTTGCGATAGAATTGTCGAATTTCGATAGTCAGATGGTCGCATCCAAAACTCAATAGTAAACGATTTATCGTTAAAAGAGATTCCCTCCGGAATAACACCATAATCGGTTGAACCATTCATTTGCAAATAAGCTTCGTGCTTTAACTCATAGTTATTTAAGGTTCCTTTTACCTCAAAATTGTACTGAGTAAGCAGTCCCCCTTCAATGGGTTCGTTAAAGGTGATTCCAATGTCATCGTCTATATTCAGAATTCCATCGGCCGGTTGCGGTGTTCCAAACAGTTGTGGCCGGTGGTTATCGAGTATTCCGGAAATAATTGGCGATTCGTTTTCGCTGCCATCGGAACAACGCGAAACCACACGCAGGTCGTACGTTCGGTCTTTCAGGTTGCTCATATCCCAGTCGAAAGTAACAAAAGCTTCATCGTTTATCAGAAGTGTATCCTGATTGTCGTCTTTGTTTTCGAGAGCCGGGTCGTTAACAAAATATTTTACCGGCACCCAAATGCTTCCCGACGATGGTTTGTACTCGAACCGGAAACTCTCGAACGATCCGTAATCGAGATCGTAATTCCCAATACGTATAGTCATCGAGCTACTGTCGCGTACATTTGTTACCCAATTATCCAGCGGATCCATAATCTCAACGTTGGTACACGAAGGCTGAAAATGTGCTGAGATATAAACTTTATCGTAAATATCGGCCACAAAGTTTGTTGGGTCGAACTGGCAGGGAGCATAAATAATTACTTCAATACTGTCGTAATCCATTATCGATTTATCGGTTGGTTCAAGCGACAACAGCTTTGTAATCGTAGTATTTGGCGGGACCAAATAGGTTCGGTTTGCTTTTAACCCGTCAATCAGAATTTCCGCTCCGTGCGGATTTGTCTCCTCAACTACTCTTACTCCGTACCATTGCTCTTCGTTACTTTCCGAGTTATTGGTAAGTTTTAAGTTAAAAAATGCTTTATCGGTAATGGGGACATTATGAATTTCAGTGGGTTCGGCCGAAATTGCCGGTTTCTGAATTTGCAGCGTGGCCTTTTGTAGTTCTATCGAATCTCCCTGTGCATTACGGTAGAAGAAGGTATATTCTCCCCCTTGATAGGGGCAGGAAGTTGCGCCGCCTAATGTTTGGAAAATGGGACTGGAAAGGTTAAAACTAGTAACAGCAATATCTCCGGGGGAAAAATTGCCACCCTCATCTTTAACCTCACTTCTAAAGCTTTTATAAGGCGAATATGTTGTTGCAAAAACACCAGCAGACAGTGCTGCTGCTCCAATAACAGCCCCACCTCCGGATGCTCCTAATCCAAGAATCGCCCCCCCATAAGCAGCTCCCACACCGGCTCCCACTGCTGAGACTAAAGATATACCACCAATATTCCAGGTATCACCTGAAAACTCCTTCTTTGTCTCTTGTAAGCTGTCGGCATTAAATATTCCGTTATCAACCCGGTGAAAAATATTTATACTATAATAATCTTTATCATTGCCGTCTTCAAGTGTATATCCATATTCCATTGTTTGCGTAAACTCTTCGCCTACCGATACACCTAACGAACTGGAATAGCTTAAACTTCCTGTAGCGACAACCCCGGTACCATTCAGAATAAAACCTACTGATCCCAGCGCACTAAAATGGAAGTTTTTAACTCGTGTCTCTTCCTTCTTGTACGATATGGTCTGTGTCTCCGACCTTGATATTTCACCAACTCCGCCATCGAAAGAGATGTTTCGCAAAAGGTTATTTTGCTCTATTGCCGTCGCTTTTTCTGCCTCATTTGATCTTACTGCATCAATCCATATACCTATCTGATCGTTATAATATCGTATTGAGTCAATCTCGTATATTGTGTCATTCTCAATGTTATTTAAATCTTCTATTGTTTCTTTTTCAGGCTGAAAAGAGTAACTAAGAATACTATCGGACTCACTCATTTTAAAATACCCGTTTACAATGGTATCTCCTCCATCAATAACAACTTCGTAACTATGAGCGATACCATACCGGGCATCCTCCTTTTCAAGATAGCTCTTATATCTTAATGTACCATCGGAGCGTTTAGATGTAAGAAACAGGTTATTTCTCTTCTCTTCAATCTCGGGAAGCAATATATATAAAATATGTGCCTGCGTATATTTAAAATATGTGTCTGAATTATCCGGATTCATAATATAACCTTCGACAATTCCCAACGTATATTCAGTATCTTTTAGTTCCGGTTCTTTTAAAACAACATCACAATTATCGGTACCCAAATCGTAAGGGAGAATTTTCAGATTATCAGTTTTTCCATAGTAGTAGTTATAACTTTTACCTATATAAATATCTGCCATCGAACCTACCATTTCCGGTTCCGAACTGGTTTCTATCCGTTCGTTAAATTCATACGATTGTACATATTCACCTTTTTCGTTAACTGTTGTTGAAAAAGATAACCCTACTTTTCCCGAGTTTTTTGTTTCAGCCTTAATTACCGGACCTGCAAGACCTCCACCTGCCTGAACTGTTGCTCCCAACAAAACTTCTACTCCCATTCCAAAACCATTATCTGAATCGGTTGAATAGCCAGAACTTACTGAATAACCTGATCCCTGTTCGATAAAAGCAAACGATTTAGATCCGGGTGGGTCATGTAATATTATTTCAGGAACTTTTGGTCCTTCGGTATAAAAGGAGTTCCCCTTAGGTTTTTGCCCGGAAATGTATGCCCTGTAGAGTTTCCCTCCCGGTTTCCATGTGTATGAATTTCCGTCAACAGTAACATTTACCTCCATTGTTTTGGTAAACGATGTTTGGTCGCTTTCGCTTTTTGCAATATTCGGAGTTCCTGTTTTAAAGGTATCAATAACCACACCATCCATATCCGATGTAATGTTATAAGTCTTAACATTATCGGTTAGTGCAAGATTGTTGGTAATTTTCACCTTTGCTTCTTTTACCGGTTGCCTTGTATCTTTGTTCGAGTCGTAATTGTGGTACGTTTCGAAAACAGAAACTTTAGGTGAATAATCGGCAAACATCTTGAATATAGGATATTTAAAGTGGTCGGCAACAACAATTGTATCGGTATTCCCTGTTTCCGGATTATCGTAGAAAATCTTCTTTTCGCCATAAAAGAGAACTGTGTCGTTGGCATTTGTAACCGTTATCTCGGGAGTTGTCTGATAGATGTAATTCAACTTTACGTTGTACGGAATTGAGTCGATCAACTGTTTATTTTCATCGTACAGCTTTTCGTATTTTAACGATGGGTTTTGCGAAAGATCTATCACCTTATTTCCAAAGAAATTTTTTATATTATTTCCCGAATCGCTATTTACGGCAATATCAACAATTACAAATTTTTCGGGTATCAGTTTGGCAACAAATTCGCCTGTTTCGCCCGATGCAGATACTATTGTTTGATTTTCGATTCGAAATGAGTAGTGTTCGAAACTTGTAAAAGTAGTATCGCCGTCATCGTTAATTGCCGTGGCAACAGTGTACAAGATTGTATCGGCACCCAACGCGTCACCCGTATTGTCGAATGTAAGTTCGGGATTATTACTGCTGTGGTCGAGTGTAATGGTTGCTTTTCCAATATTATTTTCCGATTGTCCAAAACCCATCGCAATGTCGTTGCTGCCCGTACCACCAATAACACGCCCAATTACAGTTACCAAAGTTGTGTCGATAAATGGTTCTCCAAAAGTGAGGTTTTCGATAAAGTTATGTCTGATTAGCGAATCGGGGTGTGCCGGATCGTATGGCCAGCGGCTCCCATTATCGAAAACGTGTCCGGCTTTTCTAACACTGATGTAGTGGTATCCAACAGGTACCGAAATCTCGAATTCTCCTGAATTATTCGTTACAACAGGTTTCGAATTTGCATCTAAAACCGTTTTCCCATCGACTAAAATCTCCACTTTCTTTACACCCAAAGTTGTATTCCGGTATGCCACCGAACCATTTACTTTAAACGAAGAGATATCGGTGAAATTGATATTGTTATGTACAACTGCATCTTCGCTTAAAAAGAGAATTTTATACGAGGGCTGAAACTCGTGAGGCGATAGCATTGGTGTAAACCGGTACGACGAACCATCGGTTAAAAAAGGTATTCCTGCAATTATGTAATTCCCTTCTTCATCGGTAATACCACGATTTCCCAACTGTTCAATTTTTGGAATAACAGATGACCATGTTACATTACTACCCATAAAAATACCATCGTTTGCGTTAAAGTACGAACCCGATTTTGAAATGTCGTAAGCGTGGTCTCCAAAACCCTCGTTGGCTCGTAAATAGGCATAAAAACCATCTTCATTACCCTGCAAATACCGGTTGTAGTCGCGTACTATTTCATCTTTCCCAAGTGCTCTTTTCCAAATTCTTACTTCATCAATATTTCCTTCGAAATATTCTGAACTAACCCGACCCACTAAAATACTATCGCTGTTGGCCAAAATTGAATTTGTAATTTTGGCACTTACCGAGAATAATGTATCAACTCCGGCTGCTGTTTTTGAAGGCACAAAAATCCGTGCCGTATCTCCATCGTAAACTGCCGACACATGAACAAACTCGTCGGTTGGCACTTCGAATGGCAACGCTACGGTCTCGTTTCCCAAGACAAACACAAAACTCTGATTAATGTAACTCAATACCAAATTAGAACCTTTACAAAAAATAGCTGCATTGCCAGTGGTTGAAAACTTCAGATATGTTTGAAATGTAAACCCATTGGAAAAATCGAGGTCGTTGTATTGCGGAATCTCGATGTATGAAGAGTTTGATAGAGCAAGACTTTTAGAAGGAACGTTATCGGCTGTAGAAGCAGTTATCACAGCTCCTTCTACTCCGGTTCCCCCATCGAAACTTACTCGTCCGGTTACTGTTGCCAATGGAGTACGAAAACCAATTCCCAAAACACGGGTATATCCATCACGTTTTTGTCCCGCAATCCCAATCGCATGAATTGTATATTCATAAACCTCGTTAGCTTCACAAAAATAGTCTTCCCATTTCCGGGCATTTGTATCCAAATTATCGATCCATACCGAATCGGTTTCGCCAACTTTTTTGCGAAAAACTTCAAAATGATCGATACTCGATGCATTGTTTATAACTTCCCACTTAAGTTGAATATAATCGGGGAAATACCCCTTCGAAACAAACAGTTCTCCGGGAAATGTTCGGTTCATATACAGTGCATTGTATGGAAAACCAATCTGAAGTTTTTTAGAGCTCCCTACGTATGCATAAGGAATTGCAGAACCCACATTGAAAGTGTATGTCGCATCCGACAACTCTTTCCGGCCTGTAACACTTCCCGTCATTTGTGGCGATTCGCTCTGTGCAAACGAAACAGTGTACAAACCAATTAATAATAATACTAACAGTAACCTTTTCATAATAAAAATATTACAGATTGTAGTTAGTATTTAATAATAAAATTAACAGCTGCATTTACAGGACGGGTTTCGGCTCCACCCCTGTTGTTTATGGTGATGCCGGTATATGCTTTATCGGTTTTTTCAGTCTCGCGGTCATAATGATCAATAGGACGCTGATTGTTTCCCCAATCAAATTCGTTATGCGCCTTCGGGCTGCTATAAGTAAACTTATGTTCATGCCCCGGGTCAGTAATCTCATGATTATGTCTTTTGAATTCATCATCCTGAAAAGTTCCAACTTCGCGGTTACTGTCTGGGTCGCGGTATGTCCCTGTCCTCCCATTGTTTACTCCCCTTAAAAACGTTCCCCTTAAATCGGGAACTTTGTTTGCTCCCCACGCATTAGACAGAACCGATTTCAACTTATCGAACTTTGCATCGTTGGTTAATGTTGCTCCGTTGCAAACAATCCATCCGTTAATCGGTTCTTCCAAACCACCTCCGGAGGAGACTGCTCCTGCAAACGGCATAATTGCGCCAACCGGCACACCATTATCGGCAGCTTTTGCATACGGAACGGTATTAAACTTGTCGTTATAAATTACATCTCCATCAATCTCAACTTTTAAATTATCATCGTTATTGGCAAAAACCAGCTTATTAAAATCAGATGAATTCTCGGAGCCGATTGTCGCACTAAAAACCCCAAATTCATCGGTGTTCAGATTTTGTGTTTCCGAAAAAGTACCGATTGTAAATTTCACCGAAATACTTTGGTTAGTTATTGCATTGCCTTGTGCATCGCGGGCAATGCCCTGAAAACTTATTCCTTTTTGTGCAAAAAGATTAAAACTTGCAAAAAATACGATTAAAAGTAAAGTGATTTTTTTCATGATATTATTTTTTGTATTTATATTACTTGTATTCTATTCGATGAAGCTATTTAACTTAAAAAAGATTTTCATCAATGACATATTGGTTTAAATAGCAAAGTTCGATTATTCTTTTGTAACTTTATTACGGAAGGTAGATAACTGAATTCCAACGAAATCACTCCCAATATAAATCAGGAACAGGTTTTCAATTTAATGTTAAACAGCTTCAATAACATATCCTCTACAAACAAACTTTAGTAAAAAAATTATCGATAAACGAAATAAACAAGATAAACGTCACTCAAAAAAAACTATGGGCTTGCTAGCAAATGTATAGGGGACTT
>JALUZN010000065.1 GCA_027011835.1 Draconibacterium sp.
TGGTGACTTGTTGTGCTTTTAAAAAGAAATTTATCGGCACGATATTTTATATTTAGTCCGGTTGAAAGCAGGTCGCGATGATAAATGCTCGGCTCGTTGTAACTTATCTCCGAACTTGTTTGGTCGTCGGTATTATATACCGCGTATGGATAACCATTCTCCAGGTTCTTTTCGTAGCTCGATGTAAACTCAATTTTTAACTGTTTTGTGGGCGAATACAAGAGCTTCATCCTTCCCGAATAGGTGTTATACGAATCGGCCTGACTATTTAAAAATTGGTTTGTAAAAAAGCCGTCGGAGTGTGTATATGCGCCGTCGAGCAATAAAACAACTTTTTTGCCAATTGGCTGATTGTGGTGTAAAACCGATTTTATTCGGTTGTAGTTTCCGTAATCGGTACGGAAAGTGGTAAAGCGTTCGGAACTTAGTGGTGCCGAATAAATGTTAATTAAGCCGCCCATTGTATTTCTTCCGTACAGCGTTCCCTGCGGACCACGTAAAATTTCAATCCTGTCGATTCCGAAAAGCTCGAAATTAAACGAGCCCATTTCGAAATAGGGAATATCGTCGAGATACAAACCCACCGACTGACTGTTGATTCGCGATCCAATTCCCCTGATATAAATCGGGCTGGTAAGCCGTGAGCCGTGTTCGGGAATAAAGAAGTTGGGTACGC
The DNA here is from genome assembly GCA_027011835.1 of Draconibacterium sp. Lineage (GTDB taxonomy): Bacteria > Bacteroidota > Bacteroidia > Bacteroidales > Prolixibacteraceae > Draconibacterium. Next base: position 677 of record JALUZN010000065.1, read on the forward strand.
GGGCATTCAACTCTTCAATGTTGTTTATTGCAAATGTTTGTATTGCACGCTTGTTAATCAGCGAAACTGAATTGGGCGTTTCTTGTATGGTTTCGTAAACTTTCGAAGCTTTTATTATCACTTCGTTTATTTTAATGGTGTCGGTTTGGGAGTACGACAAAATGGTTATAAATAGTAAAACTGATGTTGAAATTAATTTCAATTTCATAATAATGATTGTTTAAATAATACAATAATACTTCACCCGAAATCGTGCGTGATTTCAGTGAAAACCGGGAATCTTATTTCGAAATACTTCATTGATATTTCCCATTTCGGAGTTGAAATAAGAATAGCAAACCGTTAAGCACTGCTATCAGTGTTTAACGTGTTAAGTATAAATAAGAGTAGAAATGTTTGATTATTTAAACAAAGGAGGTGCTCTGGGAATCAGGGTTTTAATTATCCCTGAGGAACAATGAAGGAGAAAATCTTTTAACAGGACAACGTCGGTTAAAACAAAAAATGTTTTTGCTGTTGTCTTGGGTTTTGTAAAATTATAATCGTGCCCCGAGCTGTCGGGCTTGTTTTTCTTTTTGGCGGGTTTAACTTTTACCGGCGAGTTATTTGTTTTTCCGTCGATAGTATAATGCGAAGTAATATCAACGTTAAAAATAACCCTGATATGCATATCAATCAGGTCGTTTAACGAGAAAAGTAGAAATATAAATAACAGCGAGTTATTTATAATTTTTCTTATCCGATATGATTTGTTAAACCTCACTGATTTTTACGTATTTTCTTTTTAAACCAACCTTTTTTTACCCGCTCTTCCTGTTCTATTGTTTCGTGAATTCCCCACAAAAAAATAAAACCCGTTGCCGAAAGAACAGCCGAACATAATATATTATTTGCAAAAAGAGAAGAAATTATTCCAATTATTCCAATTGCCAAAAAAAATACCCAGAACTTTTTTGTAAAATGGCATTCGCCCCAAATACATAACCATCTGGCAATTATTATGATAGCAAATACGGCACCGCCAACAACAACTCCCGAATAATTTATATCTATATTTAAAATATTTATCATTTGTTTAATATTTCCTGTGCGGATTGCGTTTTGCCTGCCCCTTTAAAACGCGTTTATGTTGCATGAAAATTTCCAGCGTACTCCAAAAAAGGGCAAATGCAACTATCCCCGAAATAATTGAAATAACATCGCCGGTAAAAAACGAAAGAACAAGAAACAACAGTCCCGGCACAAAAAGCATCCACCAGCTTTTTTTACCCCGGTAATATTCAAGTTTTGCCACCAGGGGATGACACAATCCGATGATTAAAAAGGCAACCGCACCCAAAAGAAATCCAGACCAATTCATTCCTGTAAAAGTAAAATAATTTTATTTGGCCATTGTTCCAGCAAATGCATGCTTACCTTTCTTAAAATAAAAAACACATTAACTTGGCTCCTACTCTCCGGTTTAATCTGAATTGTTTGCCTTGGCAAAACATTCTTATAATTCTGATGTACATCGGAATACGAAAAGCTAAATGGATTGAGTATAAACCCGGTATTTCATTCAAAACAAAAAAGCAGCTCCTTTTTTGAACTGCTTTTGCGGTGACGATCCCGAGTGCTCGGGAAACTCGCGATCCTCTCTGTTTTGTTTATTTGCTATCTATCAGTTTTTATAAGGCTTCGAAACGAGTTGCGTACTCCTTTTCGTGATAATTAATTTAGTAATTCAGTCCGAAAGCCCAGAGTGGTATTACATTACGGTAACCATATTCAATGTCATCTTTTACCACAAATGATTTACCGTCTTTTTCAATTTGTTTTTGCTGTTTGTTTTTTCCACCAATTTCAAATGTATATTTATCAATAACAAAATCGTTTTTTTTTGATGATATTACATCATTTTTTATACGCATTTGATTGAAGAAAAACGTTTCTCGAATATTTCCTATGTTTGATTTATCTCCAACCAGGTTAAAAATAATGTTAGTATTATCTAAATAGACTTTAGCCAATCCGCGAATGCCGCTTGTATTGTTGCGCAATTGCCCAATAAGTCCTGCTTTTTCCATATATAAAAAATAGTCGTCTAATGAATTTCTGCTAACATTAATTATTCCAGCAATTTTCGAAAAATTTGGTTTAAAAGGAACACTTTCCGCAATAATAGAAAGCAATCGTTTCAGTTTACGACTTGTTCCGACATTTAAATTTGCATATTGAGGAATGTCTGTTTCTAATGTTTGAATAATGATTTGTCCAAGACGCAAATGCATTTCATCTTCAAGCCCGAAAGGATAGTATCCGCGATTCAAATAATCATTGAATAATGGCAGTGGATGTTTTATGTTTTTTAGTCTTACTTCGTTATTAATAATTTGTTTTAACGAAAAGGCTTCAATTTCGTAATGATGAAAAAAATTCAAATATTCACGAAATGATAGTCCGTGTAATGTATAGATTATGGCACGGCGACTTAAATCGGCAGAACCTTTAAGTATATCAAGAATTGAAGAACCTGTAAATACGATCTTTAAACCGGGAAATGAATCGTAAATATTTTTCAGCTCACGAGACCAGTCTGTGTATTTATGTATTTCATCAATAAATAAATATTCTCCGGCATTTTTATAAAAATCATCGGCTAACTCAACAAGTCTGTTTTCACTAAAATAGATATCATCAGCCGATACATATAAAGCTTTTTTACTGTCTAAGTTTTCCTTGATATATTGAAGTATCATTGTTGTTTTACCGACACCACGAGCACCGATAATTCCAATCATACGACTATTCCAGGAGACTTTTTCATACAAATAACGTTTAAAGTCTGTTGTCGTATTTTGTAAAAGCGTTTCGTATTTCTGATAAAGTGTTCTCATTGCATTAGTAAATTACCACTTACAAATATACGAAAATGCACAATACAATTAACAAAAACACTAATATGTGCACTATTAATTGTGCAAAATGATGTTTCTTACTGATGTTATCGTGATATATATATCGACTTGCCTGAATGTAGTTCCCTTTTTTGAACTGCTTTTTGCGGTGACGATCCTGGGTGCACGGGAAACTCGCCTCACTTTATAATTTAAGCTGACTTAATATTTAGTCAAACCTGAAAAAGTCGATAATATTTAAGTTGAAGATTTTTGAATAGTATTTGTTTTAGGGTGTAAAAAAATCGAAACAGGTCAAAAATAATTTGAGCTTTAATGCGGTTCAGCATTTTCTTTAAATTGAACCCTGTTCCGACCAAAATTGTATTTATTTGGTCTCCGGCAACTCCTTTGAGGTAATTTCGCAACATTCTGTGGTCGTGTTTTATATGACCGATAACC
>JALUZN010000066.1 GCA_027011835.1 Draconibacterium sp.
CCGGCAATGTGTGCCCAAACTGTTGAAAATGTAAAAGATGTGGTTGAAGAGGAGACGCCAATTATGGGGATTTGTCTTGGGAATCAACTTCTTGCTCGTGCAGTTGGTGCCGATACTTATAAACTGAAATATGGCCACCGTAGCCACAATCAACCCGTTTTACTCGAGGGGTCGAACAAATGTTACATTACTTCGCAAAATCACGGTTATGCTGTAAAAACCGAAACTTTGCCCGACGATTGGGAGCCGCTTTTTACAAACGTGAACGATGGAACAAACGAAGGAATTAAGCATAAAACAAAACCTTTTTTCTCTACGCAGTTTCATCCCGAAGCATCGAGCGGTCCAACCGATACCGAGTTTCTATTCGACGAGTTTATTAAAAGTATTGAAGACAAAAAACTATCATGATAGATAAAAAAATAAAAAAAGCAATCGTTCTGGGGTCGGGGGCACTAAAAATTGGTGAAGCCGGTGAATTCGATTACTCAGGGTCGCAGGCTTTAAAAGCATTAAAAGAGGAGGGAGTTGAAACAGTTCTTATCAATCCGAATATTGCTACCATACAAACGTCGGAAGATATTGCCGACAAAGTGTACTTTCTTCCGGTTACTCCCTATTTTGTTGAGGAGGTAATTAAAAAGGAGAATCCACAGGGTATTTTATTGGCTTTTGGAGGCCAGACAGCACTGAACTGTGGTGTTGCCTTGTACGAATCGGGTGTGCTCGAAAAGTACAATGTTGAAGTGGTGGGAACTCCGGTACAGTCGATAATTGATACCGAAGACCGCGATATTTTTGCAAAAATGCTGGAGGAGATTGATGTTTATACTCCCAAAAGTATTGCTGCCGAGAATATGGAGGAGGCATTTGCCGCTGCAAAAAAGGTTGGGTTTCCTATAATTATTAGGGCGGCATACACGCTTGGCGGTTTGGGTAGCGGTTTTTGCGAAAATGAAGAGGAACTAAAACAGTTGGCTTCGAAAGCCTTTTCGTACTCTCCGCAAATTTTGGTTGAAGAGTCGATTAAAGGATGGAAGGAAGTTGAATATGAAGTGGTGCGCGACAAATACGACAACTGCATTACCGTGTGTAATATGGAGAACTTCGACCCGCTGGGAATTCATACCGGCGAAAGTATTGTTGTTGCTCCGTCGCAAACGTTAACCAACTCCGAGTACCATAAATTACGAGCTATTTCAATAAAAATAATTCGCCGTGTTGGGGTAATTGGCGAGTGCAATGTTCAGTTTGCTCTCGACCCGAACTCGGAAGATTACAGGGTAATTGAGGTGAATGCACGTTTATCGCGCTCATCGGCGCTGGCTTCGAAAGCAACAGGATATCCGCTTGCATTTATTGCAGCAAAACTTGGTTTGGGCTACGGATTGCATCAACTAAAAAATACCGTTACAAAGGTGACAACTGCTGCATTTGAACCTGCGCTCGACTACTGTGTGGTAAAAATACCGCGTTGGGATTTGAGTAAATTTGTGGGGGTTTCGAAAAACATTGGCAGCTCGATGAAGAGTGTTGGCGAGATTATGGCAATTGGCCGTAACTTCGAAGAGGCAATTCAAAAAGGAATACGAATGGTTGGCCTGGGAATGCACGGATTTGTTGCCAATAAAGACGAAATAAATATTCCGGAAATTGAGGAGGAGTTGAGCAACCCGACCGACCGGAGGGTTTTTGCCATTGCCGAGGCATTTAACAAAGGGTATTCGATTGACGAAATTCACGATAAAACAAAAATAGACCGCTGGTTTTTACAGAAGTTGAGCAATATTTTTGAAATTCAGTCGGAGCTTCTTCAAATAAACCAATTGGATAAATTGCCAATTCCGCTTTTAAGAACAGCAAAGCAGACCGGTTTTTCCGATTTTCAGATTGCCCGGCTGGTATTAAAAAGCAGCAATAAAGATATTACAAGCGACCTGTTAAAAGTTCGCGATTACAGAAAAGCAAATAATGTATTGCCGGTGGTTAAACAGATTGACACCCTTGCTGGTGAATATCCTGCGCAAACCAATTATTTGTATATGACCTACAACGGAACCGAGCACGACATTGAGTTCTTCGACGATAATAAGTCGGTAATTGTACTTGGTTCGGGAGCCTACCGGATTGGTAGCTCGGTCGAGTTCGACTGGTGTTCGGTAAATGCGGTAAAAACTATTAAAGAGGAGAATTATCGCTCGGTGATGATAAATTACAATCCCGAAACGGTGAGTACCGATTACGATACTTGCGACCGGCTCTATTTCGATGAGCTGACTTTTGAGCGGGTGATGGATGTTGCCGACCTCGAAAATCCGAACGGCGTTGTTGTTTCTACAGGAGGGCAGATTCCGAATAACCTTGCTATGAAACTCTACGGGCAGAACATTCCGGTTTTAGGAACTTCGCCTTTGAATATAGACCGTGCCGAAGACCGCGAAAAGTTCTCGTCGCTGTTAGACGTTTTAAACGTTGACCAACCACGTTGGGCACGCCTTTCAACCATCGAGGAGATTCATAAGTTTGTTGATGTGGTGGGATATCCACTGCTAATCCGTCCGTCGTATGTTTTGTCGGGGGCAGCAATGAATGTGGTTTCGAACCCCGACCAGCTGGAACATTTTCTGGAGATGGCAGCCAATGTGTCGAAAGAACATCCGGTTGTGGTTACCGAATTTATTGAGCAGGCAAAAGAGATTGAACTTGATGCAGTTGCAAACAATGGTGAAATGATTGCTTATGCAATTTCGGAACATGTTGAGTTTGCAGGAGTGCACTCGGGCGATGCAACCATTGTTTTTCCTCCGCAAAAATTATACATCGAAACCATTCGCCGGGTGAAAAAAATTGCCCGCGAAATTGCTAAAGGGCTTGAAATTACAGGGCCGTTTAATATGCAGTTTCTGGCAAAAGATAACGACATTAAAGTTATTGAGTGCAACTTACGTGCATCGCGGAGTTTCCCGTTTGTGTCGAAAGTTATGAAGCTGAATTTAATTGAAATTGCCACAAAAGTAATGTTGGGAATTGATGTTCCGAAACCCGATAAATCGCTGTTCGAGTTGGATTATGTGGGTGTAAAAGCACCACAATTCTCGTTTGCCCGGCTGCTAAAAGCCGATCCGGTACTGGGAGTCGATATGTCGTCGACTGGCGAAGTGGGTTGTATTGGAGAAAATTATTACGAGGCAATTTTAAAAGCGATGCTTTCGGTAGGATATACTTTCCCGAAAAAGAATATCCTTATTTCGTCGGGGCCTTCGCGCGGGAAAGTTGAGTTGTTAACGAGTGCCAAATTGTTAAAAGAGAGAGGGTACAACATTTTTGCTACCGAAGGAACAAGTCGTTTTTTAGCCGATAACGGAGTGGAAAATACACTGCTTTACTGGCCCGACGAAGAGGGTAAATCGCCGAATACACTCGAATATATTAAAGAGAAGAAAATTGATTTGGTGATTAACATTCCTAAAAATCTCACAAAAAGAGAGCTGCACAACGGGTACGATATCCGTAGAAGTTCTATCGATTATAATATTCCGCTTATTACAAATGCCCGTGTTGCAAGCGCGTTTATTTATGGTATTTGTAAATACAGTATCGAAGATATTTCGATTAAAAGCTGGGACGAATACAAATAGAAGTGACTTACTAAAAGATAAAAAAATCCGGTTAAATTTTTAACCGGATTTTTTTTAGTTCATAATAACTTTAATTTCCCAGAGTTTCGTTCTCGGTTCTATATCGTAATTATTTGCTAATAAATCTGTGCCGACTCCTATTTTTACTTTCCAAACCGATTTTTTTAGTTTGATAATTGTATTTGCTTTTTCGTTGTTCTTGTTCATTTTGTTTTCTGTTACTGTTTTCTTACGTCCATTTCTCCAACAAAAAACACACCAAACAGCAAAAATGTTTTGTAAAAATTAAAAAAAAGGTATCTATTCAGGTCAACAATAATTGGTAGCTAATTTAAAAGGCATTAAAGGGTTTTTATTATTTTTTATAGCTGT
>JALUZN010000067.1 GCA_027011835.1 Draconibacterium sp.
GTCATTTTCAATAGCCCAAAGAATGTAGAATATGTCGGAAAAATGATTTTTTACCTTGTTTTTTTTCATTCAAAGTAGTTTAATTTGCATATTGAAAAAAAATAAGTTTATGAGTAATCTGGAAAAGCATTTCGAGAAATTCAGAAAAAATATTATTGGAATCGATCAGGAGTTTATTTCACCTTTTGGCACAAAGAAAATTGTTTATGGCGACTGGATTGCCAGTGGCAGGCTTTATAAGCCTATAGAAGACAAGATATCGAACGAAATAGGTGCCTTTGTTGGCAATACACACACCGAAACCAGCGAAACCGGTATTCGAATGACACATGCTTACCAGAAATCGCACGAGCTTATAAAACAACATGTTAACGCCGGTAAAAACGATGTTATTATTACTGCCGGATCGGGAATGACAGCTGTCATCAATAAATTTCAGCGAATACTCGGACTTAAATATTGTGGAACATTATCGGGGAAAGGTTGCATATTAGAACGTGAACGACCGGTGGTTTTTATTACACATATGGAACACCACTCGAACCAAACATCGTGGTACGAAACAAATGCCGATGTGGTTGTAATTGAGCCGGGAGAAGGTCTTTTGGTAGATACCGACAATTTACGACAAGCACTGAATAAGTACAAAGACCGGCCATTTAAAATAGGATCGTTTTCGGCATGCTCGAATGTTACCGGAGTACGGACACCTTACCACGAAATGGCAAAAATTATGCACGAATTCGGAGGAGTTTGTTTCGTCGATTTTGCAGCCTCGGCACCCTACGAAAAAATTGATATGCACCCTGACAATCCACTCGAAAAACTAGATGCGGTTATGTTCTCTCCTCATAAATTCCTTGGCGGCCCGGGAACGTCGGGAGTTCTTATTTTCGATGCTTCGATGTATAAAAACGAAGTTCCTGATGCACCTGGCGGTGGTACTGTCGACTGGACAAACCGTTGGGGAAAATATAAATATGTCGACGATATTGAAGCACGTGAAGACGGAGGGACTCCGGGATTTTTACAATCGATTAAAACAGCTCTTTGTATCGATTTAAAAAACCAGATGGGAATAGAAAACATTGAAAAGCGAGAAAAAGAGCTGCTAACAAGGGCTTTTAACGGACTCGACAAAATTAAAGGATTAAATATATTGGCCGATAATGTTCGCGACCGTTTAGGGGTTATTTCTTTTTATATCGACAAAATACATTTTAATTTGGTTGTTCAATTGTTGAATGACAAATACGGAATTCAAACACGGGGCGGTTGTGCATGTGCAGGAACTTACGGTCATTTTCTGCTCGAAGTTTCGTACGAACAATCGAAAGAAATAACCGAAAAAATTAACCATGGCGATTTATCTGAAAAACCCGGATGGGTTCGTTGGTCGTTGCACCCTACCATGCCCGACAGTGAAGTAGATTTGATGATTCACGCACTGGAAGATATTGTTGAAAATATTGAAACCTACAAAAAGGATTACAGTTACAACAATCACACAAACGAATTCTGGCACAAAAATTCGATAGGAGATGAAGAACTAATGGAGCGCTGGTTCTCGTTAGATTAGCTACTGTCAGCATAACCCATAAAAGCAATCAACCTACTCTACTATTAAATTTGGTTGCACCAAATAGAATGAGAAAAGAATTATGCTAACTTTGATGTTTAACAATTATAAATGAAAAAACACAAAACAGGGTTGGTTTTAAGTGGTGGCGGCTCTCGCGGATTTGCACATCTGGGAGTTATTGCAGCCCTTAACGAGAAAGGGATAAAACCTGATATTATTGCAGGAGTAAGTGCAGGAGCAATTGTGGGTGCATTTATTGCCAGCGGTAAATCGCCCCAGGAAATTCTTAAATTATTTGCTGAAAAACCATTTTTTAAATATACAAAGATTAACCTCCCCATTCATGGCCTGTTAAAACTCGACCGGTTGCTCAATATTATTGAAAAAGAGATTCCTGCAAAAAGAATTGAAGATTTAGAAATCCCATTTTATATTGGCATTTCGAACCTCAATAAAGGAAGAATGGAATATAAAAATACGGGACCTTTAGGACTTACTGTTTTAGCCTCTTCCTCCATTCCAATACTATTTGCGCCAATTGAGATTGATGGTGATTTTTATGCCGATGGAGGATTAATGAACAATATTCCAGTAAAAGCAATTCGCAATATCACTAAAAAGATTATTGTATCTAATATTAGTCCGTTAAACCCAAAGGGCAAAACAAAGACAAAGAATCTGGTTCAGATTGCTTCGCGCACATTTCATATGACCATTAATGCAAACCTCGACGAAGCGAAAAAGGCAGCCGACCTGTTTATTGAACCCGAAGGAATTGATGAGTACGATATTTTGAACAACTCACATGCTTACGAACTTTATGACATTGGCTACAACTCAACAATAAAAATGTTGGAAAAAACCGAAAAAACTTCCTCGAAAAAGTATCCTATCTTTCTAAGGTTCAAGTAAGTTTTCAGATTTATGCTCAATCTACACTTTTGGCAACCTCCAGTTACCTCTGTAACTAAGTTTTGCCAGTTTATTTGCCGCCTCCTCTTTAAACCTTTTCGCTGAATTGTCCCAATGAATTCGCTCCCCCACCCGGTAGGCAATATTTCCCATTTCAGAAACAATTGCAGTTTTTGCTCCTACCTCCACAGGTGCATTTTCATCGCCACCATTCCGAATACACTCAAGAAAATTCTGAACATGCTCGGTTAATCCATCTCCATAATTTTTCTGAACTTTACCTTCGAAGAATGGTTTACGTTCAGCATCATTACGGTCGGGCATTAACTCCCAACCTCCACGGTCTACCACCAGCGTTCCTTTTTCGCCAATAAAAGCTACGCCATGTTTTTTCCCGTATGGTCCCATTCCCGGATTTAAACCACTCTCCCAAATCATTGTATGTTTTGGATAGCTGTATATTGCCTGTTGAATATCGGGTGTTTCAATAGCTCCTTTTTTATGATAATATAATCCACCTCCAGGAGATATCGATTCGGGCATTCCGGCGTCCATTGCAAACAGAGCAAAATCGAGTAAATGCACGCCCCAATCGGTCATTGCGCCGCCTGCATAGTCCCACCACCAACGAAAGTTATAATGAAACCTGTTTGGGTTAAAAGGCCGTTTTGGAGCAGGTCCTAACCACATATCGTAATTAACTGTGGCAGGTGCTTCTGTATCGTCGAGCATGGGAATCGGTTTATCGTACCCTTTATAAATCCATGCTTTCACCAAATGAACTTCGCCCAACTTTCCCGACTTAACAATGTCCGATGCTTCGAACCAGTGTTTCGAACTACGTTGCCACATTCCCACCTGAACCTTTAATTGAGGATGTTTATTCGCCATGGCAACCATTGCATTGCACTCTTCAATACTGTGTCCCATTGGCTTTTCAACATAAACATGCTTTCCTGCCTCTAGCGCCATCATCATAATTATGGCATGCCAATGGTCGGGAGTTCCAATTATTACAGCGTCAATATCAGGTTTTTTTAGTACATCCCTGAAATCGGCGTATGTTTGCGGACGAGTTCCTGTCGATTTTTCAACCTGTCTGGCACGCTCATCCAAAATTTTCGAGTCGACATCGCACATTGCAGAACAAACAACATTCTCCTGACTTAAGAATGTTTTCAAGTCGTTAAACCCCATCGACCGGCAACCGATTAAAGCTACTGTAACTTTTTCGGCAGGGGCACACGAACTTAAAACCGATGGAGCAACTCCTACTGCAGTTGCAACAACGGCACTATTTCTAATAAATCTTCTTCTGTTTGAATTCATTTGAATGAGAATAAATATATGAGTTGTAAATATAACCTTTCTGCTATTTAAACAACTTCAATCAATATAAAGCCTTAGTTGAAGCCCTTCTTCCAGAAGATTTGTTCAGGTATTTCGAGATTACAGAAGTAAAATTTAGTGATATATCCATTGATGTATTTTTGGATGAGTTAAATAACCCACCA
>JALUZN010000068.1 GCA_027011835.1 Draconibacterium sp.
TGTTTTTAAAATAATTTTCATCTGTGCAACATCTTGTTCTTCGCGAAAACCGTTGTCGTAATAAATTTTGGTTTCGTTGTATAGTTTTTGCGAGTTCACAAGATTGTCTTGCATAATTGTTTTATAACGCTCGCTTATTAATACCATATAATAAGCTTGTGTTACTGCATCGCGAATATCAATCTCGGTTTTTTCGTGTGCCTGTTTCGAGAGGTTTAAGTACAATTGCGACGACCCCACACCAACAATGTACGACCCGTCGAAAATAAGTTGCGAAACCGAAAGCCCAAAGTCGGAGTTGTAATTTTGCCCAAACGTTACGGGAATGTATGTTCCCGGTTCACCACCAAAAATCTCGGCGGGTAACAACGAAACAGGCAGGTTTAAATATTTATTGAAATTTGCCGTTCCCGAAACCTGTGGAAGCCCGATTGTAATGGTCTCCCACACCTTCTTTTCGGCTTTTGCAATGTCTTGCAGCGTGTTGTGCAAAACATACGAGTTTTCCATCGCATATTGCCGGGCTTCAACCAGCGAAAAAGTAATGGAATCTTGTGCGTTTGCTGTAAATGCGCCTATCCCCATGGCAAGGAGTAGCAACTGCATTTTAATCGTTAATTTCATTCTCTAATTTGTTTAACTGTTGTTTAAAATAGTTTATCCCTTTTTCGGTACAAATTGCATACATATGGTACTCAATAACTTTATCGAAAAGCTCGATGGTTGCTACCTCCCTCTCCGTGAAAATTTCGTTGTCGGGATTCAATGTGTACAACATCCGCCCAACTTGTAATTTTGCAATTAACTCAACATCTAACCCTTGGCGATAAAATCCGGTTTCAATTCCTTTATTAATATTTTTAACCGTGCTGGTAAATATTTTTTCGCGCTTTAATTTATGAACCCGGTTAAACAGTTGCGGATACTGCTTTTTTAAATCGAACTCGATGTTATTGTTGAAGTATTTTAATATTTTACTTATTTGAGAACGCAGGGCAAAATAGAAGTCGATGGCATTCTCTTTCTCTTTCGAATCGATTTTTGTCATCGAATTTTCGAGGTAATAGTTTACCACTTGCTCAACCAAATCGGCTTTATCGCGAAAATATTGGTAAAGTGTTTTTTTCGAAATTCCAAACTCGCGCGCTACATCGTCCATGGTAATGCTTCTTATTCCAAATTTCAAATAGAGCTTTCCAACATTTTTAATAATATGTAATTTTTTTTCTTCCATAACTTTGCAAAGATAAGAAAATAAAACGCAGGAAACTATACGGGTTCAAAAAGTTTCCACAAAAATAATCTTCTAGAGCTTTTTATTGACAGAGCTTTTACGCAATGCACGAAACTATAAAAACAGTTTTAGTTTCCTCATATCGAATCGGTAAACAATGGGTAAGTACCTATTAATTGGCTAAATTTTATTGTGAAACAAGAAACGATTGGGCAATTATAATATCTTCGGGATAGGTAATTTTAATGTTTTCGCGGTTTCCATCGACCAAAGAAATAACTTCTCCGAGGTTTTCCAAAACCGATGCATCGTCGGTAAACAATTTTGAATAAGTTTGTTGGTAGGCCTTTTTAATTAATGCTGTTTGAAATGTTTGCGGTGTTTGAACAAGATAATATTTTGAGCGGTCGACAGCTCTGTTTCCCGTTTTATCGACCAACCGGACCGATTCGGTAACAGGAATAACCGGCAGTGCATTCCCCGTTTCAATTGCGCGGTTATAGCAATTTGTAAACGTTTGAGTTGAAACCAGTGGCCTCACTCCGTCGTGAATAAAAACAATTCCATCTTCACGAATTAAATTGAGACCATTTTTTACCGAATGAAAACGGGTTTCTCCACCAAATGCTAATTTATAATTATGCTCGAAGTGGTGTTTTTGGCAGAGCTTGTTCCAAAATTCAATTTCAGTTTCGGGAAGCACAAGAATAAATTCAATTTGCTTGTCGTACTTTGCAAAAGCATCGAAAGTATGCATTAGTACCGGGCGGCCATTTAGCTCGATAAATTGTTTGGGAATTTTCTCTCCCATTCTGCTTCCGGTTCCTCCGGCAACAATTAGTGCAAACTTTTTCATTCTTTCGGTTGTTTAAGTGAAGTTGCATAAAAAGTTGTTTAAAGTTAAAGTGGATTTTCGAGAGGAATCCCGATGTACATCGGGATTGGTTTTAGTGGCAAGGCTCGGTTTTATTTATGTAGCCAAAGCTACATAAATAAAAGTAGCCGAAGACCAATGAAATCAAGATGTTTCTCGCAGATTTTCAATTTGACTTTAAACAACTTCTAAAACAACATCATAAAAAGTAATTCAAATATAACGCATCGATGGAGAAAGTACTACAATTTCTGGAAGATCTTTCAGAAAATAACAATCGCGAATGGTTTAATAAAAATAGATCTCGGTATGAGGAAAGCCGTGATAAAATTGTCTTTTTTATTGATGTGTTAATTAACGAAATAAAAGTCTTCGACCCTTCAATTGCCGGCGTAAATCCGAAAGATTGTATTTATCGGATTTTCCGCGATGTTCGGTTTTCGAAAGACAAGCGCCCTTATAAAACCAATTTCGGAGCATTTATTTCGCAAGGAGGCAGAAAGAGTATCTATCCCGGATATTTTTTTCATATCGAGGCCACGCAGAGCTTTTTTGGTGGAGGTATTTATATGCCCGAGCCGGCTATTTTAAAAACAGTTCGAAAATTTATTGCAGAAAATGGGGCCGAGTTTTTAGAGATTATAAATGAGCCGGAATTTAAAGCAGTTTATCCCGAATTATACAACCATCAACTAAAAACTGCACCACGAGGATTTGCCAAAAACCATGAATTTATCGATTTGCTCAAGTATAAATCGTACGTTTTTGTAAAATATTCTGATAATAAAATAATTAAAGAAAATAGTTTTATCGACGATATGATTCAGGCATACAGGCAGTTGTATAATGCAAATGTTTTCCTGCGTGAAGCAATAGAAAGAAACAGATAAAAAACTTTCGTTTTGAGGGTTACTTTTTGCCTTATTTCAGAATGTGTTCGTATAAGACCCATTTTTAAATCTCCCCGATTTAAAATATCCAACCCGGCTTTCTATGTCGGGTTTTTTTGTGGTATTATCCAAACCTCACTTTATTGTTAATTAGTTTTAATAACTCAAAATAAAATTTTTCATGAGGATTCAACAGAATCGTTATTTTAGCAACAAAATCAATTTAAATTAAACACTATGAAAAAAGTCTTACTATTGCTTTTTGTGATTGTTACTGTGGTAGCTGCAAAAGCTCAAAACATTCAAACACACTATGTTTTTTCCGATGACAGAAATTGTATGTTAACAACAGTAGAAATGTTTAAACCCGACAATTTGGGTAGTACTTATTTCTTTATCGACTTAACATACGGATTGCCCGGACTGGAATCAATGAACAGTGCCTATTTTGAAATAGCACGAAGTATGAAACTTGGCAAATCTTCGCCACTGGGATTTCACGCCGAATATAATGGCGGACTTGGATTATTCCCCACCGATGCAGGAATTGGAGGTTATACAATTAACAATGCATGGTTAACCGGTTTAGATTATGCATGGAATGCTAGAGATTTCTCGAAAGGATTTACATTTCAGGTTCTCTATAAGTATATAATGAATAAACAGAGTTCGTTCCAGTTAACCGCCGTTTGGTATTACAATTTTGCAAAAGGGAAACTTTCGTTTACCGGATTTGCCGATTTCTGGAAAGAAGATTCAGACTTTAATTTCGATGGGAATACAGACGCGTCTTATGTTTTCTTAACTCAACCTCAGCTATGGTTTAATGCAAACGACCATTTTTCGTTTGGTAGCGAGGTTGAAATTGCTAACAATTTTGCCGGCGTTGATGGTTTTAAAGTAAGACCAACTGCTGCCGTTAAATGGACATTTTAATTCTGAAGTTGTTTAAAGTTAACTATCAAGTTATCAATCAACAACAAAATGTTAAAAAGAAAGAATG
>JALUZN010000069.1 GCA_027011835.1 Draconibacterium sp.
ATTTATTACAGGAATAATCTTGTTTTTCTAAAAAACATAATTTACATTTGATACTATTAAATCACATTCTCCTTGAATTCGTACCCCGGATCTAGGACGCTAAAAAACACATAGTTACACAGAAATAAAAATGAATAAATTATTCCCATCAGACATTATTGGTTTAAGTGCCGAAAACCACTTTTCAAAATTCAGTAAAAAATCGAGTGCCATTTACATTGTTGTAATTTTGGCATTTATTGTAACTGTTGTTTCGTTTTTCTTTATTAAAACAGAAATCACGGTACAAAGCAGAGGATTAATCAGGTCGTCTGCCGAGCCAATACAAATTGCCTCTCCGGTTGTTGCCGAAGTTGTACAATCTGTTCTTAAAGAGAATAAATTTGTAACAATTGGCGATACGCTAATTTGGTTGAACAGAGAGAAATTTAAAGATAAAATTGAGCATTTAGAAAATTTGATAACTGAAAATGATAACTATTTGAATGATATTTCTTTAATGCTTAAATTTAAATATCACTCATTAAAAACAGACCTTTTTAAAACTACACACACACAATACAGACAAAAACTTTCTGAATTCGATTTAAGGATAAAGCTTGTTCAGCGGTCATTTAGTCGTGCTTTAACTCTATTTAACAAGCAGGTAATCCCGCTGGCAGAAAAGGAAGAGAAAGAGTTTCAATTAGAAAAGATAAAAGAAGAGAAGAAGATTTTTGTAAAACAGAGCCGAAATGAATGGCAACGCTTGGCTACCAATTACAAATTAGAAAATAAAAAGTATAAAAGTGAAATTATTGGTTTGCATCGCGATATGGAAAAATTTATTATTCTTGCTCCCGGCACAGGAGTTATTGTAAATTTCAATGGAATACAACCGGGCAGTTTTGTTTCGCCGGGGCAGGCAATTGCCACTATTAGCCCAAACGGTAATAACGTAATTGAATGCCTTGTACCTCCAAAAGATATTGGGTATTTAAGAATTGGAATGTCAACAGTTTATCAGGTTGACGCATATAATTACAACCAGTGGGGACTGGCAACAGGCAATATAACCGAAATTTCGAACGAAATATATTTTGTGGAAAATCAACCATTTTTTAAAGTTCGATGTAATTTGAACGAGACACACCTCTCTTTAAAAAACGGATACAAAGGAAAACTGAAAAAAGGGTTGACAACCACGGTTAGATTTAAAATTACAAAACGTACCCTTGCTCAACTTTTTTTCGACAAAACAGACAATTGGCTTAACCCGAAAATAATTAAAGAATAACCCTCAATCTTTTTTAATATGACCATAAAAATCAAACAACGCGATATT
The DNA here is from genome assembly GCA_027011835.1 of Draconibacterium sp. Lineage (GTDB taxonomy): Bacteria > Bacteroidota > Bacteroidia > Bacteroidales > Prolixibacteraceae > Draconibacterium. The sequence goes on from JALUZN010000069.1 coordinate 1,325, forward strand.
ACAGACTGTGGGGCAGCTTGCCTCGCATCGGTTGCAGCACATTATAATCTAAAACTACCAATTTCAAAAATAAGGCAATGGGCAGGAACAGATAAAAAAGGGACAAATGCCTGGGGAGTTATTAAGGCGGCCGAAAAAATGGGGATGACAGCCAAAGGTGTAAAAGCCAACCCCGAAGCACTATCTGAAATACCTACGCCCGCAATTGCACATATTATTGTGAAAGAGAAATTACAACATTACGTGGTAATTTTTAAAGTAACCCCCAATTATGTTGAAGTTATGGACCCCGGCACTGGGAAATTGGAAAAGAAAAGCATTGAATTGTTTATAAAAGAGTGGACAGGTGTTTTGATACTGCTGTCGCCATCGGGCGATTTTGTTGCACGAAACGAAAAAGTATCAAACTTTAAAAGGTTTCGGTTTTTGTTGCATCCACACCGGAGCATTATTATACAAGCACTTTTCGGAGCGATTATTTTTACTGTACTCGGACTATCGACTTCAATTTATATTCAGAAAATTACCGACCACGTACTTATTACCGGCAACGTAAACCTGCTTAACCTGCTTAGTTTGGGAATGATAGCGATTTTACTGTTGCAAATTTTTATTGGCTCAATGCAATCGGTTTTTATGATGAAAACCGGACAACTGATTGATGCCCGTTTGATTCTTGGATATTACAAACACCTGTTTAAACTTCCGCAACGTTTCTTCGATACTATGCGTACCGGCGAAATTATTTCGCGAATAAACGATGCCGTTAAAATAAGGGCATTTATAAACGACACGGTAATAACTTTTATAGTAAACGTATTTATAGTGGTTTTTGCTTTCGTATTAATGTTTATATACAGTTGGAAACTGGCACTGATAATGCTAATGGTTTTTCCGTTATATTCTGTGGTTTATATTATTGCCAACAAACTAAATAAAAAGCGCGAACGCAAAATAATGGAACAGGCTGCCGATTTAGAGTCGCAATTGGTAGAGTCGTTAAATGCCGAAAAAACAATTAAGCAACTTGGCATCGAGGAATTCGCAAATATAAAAACCGAAACACGATTTGTAGGGTTGCTGCACTCTGCGTATAAATCGGGGTTAAACTCGGTGTTCTCAGGAAATTCATCGATGTTTATAAGTCGTTTTTTTACAATTATATTGTTGTGGGTGGGTAGTATATTTGTATTACGGCAAGAGATTACCCCCGGCGAACTAATGTCGTTTTACGCACTGATAGGATATTTTACCGGACCTGTTTCCGGATTAATAGGAATGAATAAAACATACCAAAATGCTATTATTGCTGCCAACCGCTTGTTTGAAATAATGGATTTGGAACAGGAAGCCAATGACGAACTGGTAGATGCTGCCAACGTACCTTTTGGCGATATTGTTTTTAAAAACATATCTTTTACCTACGGAACACGCACCGATGTTTTTGAGAATTTCGATATAACATTTAAACACGGTAACATTTCGGCTATTATTGGCGAAAGTGGCTCAGGAAAAACCACAATTGCAGCACTGTTACAAAAACTATACACCCTTAACGAGGGGGCGATTTTTATTGGCGACACAAATATAAAGTACCTCAGTAACAAAAGCCTGCGACAACGTGTGGGCATTGTACCCCAAAATTTAGATTTGTTTACCGGGCGGGTAATCGACAATATTGCAATGGGCGAATTTACGCCCGATATGCCGCGCGTACTTACAATATGCAAACAACTTGGCATGATTGATTTTATTGAAAAACTCCCAAACGGATTTAACACTTTTGTGGGCGAACACGGGGCAACACTCTCGGGTGGGCAAAAACAGCGGCTGGCAATTGCACGTACTCTGTACCGTAACCCCGATATTTTGGTAATGGACGAAGCCACATCGTCGTTAGACTCCGAAGCCGAACATCACGTACAAAAAACCATAAAACAACTAAAAGCCGATGGCAAAACAATAATTATTATTGCCCACCGATTAAGCACCGTTCTGCTTGCCGACAATATTGTAGTGTTGGAAGATGGCAAGCTGATTGAACAAGGAGCGCACGAAGAGTTATATAACCAAAAAGGGAAATATTATGGTCTTTGGCAGAAACAGATGCCGGAAGCCTCCCCTAACCCCTCCGAAGGAGGGGGATAAAAGATGAACTTACTAAACTGCAAAAAGATTCTATAAAAAGTAAAATATGAAACCAAATATGATTTTAAATCTTTCCTCCTTAGGGGGAAATCCCGAAGGGAAAGGGGGCTGGCAATGAAAGCAATAGAGCAATTAGAACGCTTAAAAAGAATGAATGAACTAATAAAAGCCGAATGCACCGGAACGCCGGAAGAATTATCTGGTAGGTTGGGAATAGGCCGCAGACAACTTTTTAAAGATTTTGAATGCCTTAAAGATATGGGCGTGGAAATTTCATACTCAAAAATAAGGGAGACCTACTTTTACAGAAATGGTCACGAATTAGAGATTTCATATACATTTCAAATTATTCCTAAAATGGTGGCTCAAAAAATTAATGGAGGTATTTTTCAAATTAATTATCAGAGTGCTTTTTTTATGCACTCTGCCAATCTATTTTAGCCACCGGGTTTTAATAAAACAACCCACAATTATTTTTTATAAACAATTAAAATTATATGAATACCCGTATA
>JALUZN010000070.1 GCA_027011835.1 Draconibacterium sp.
AAATTGGTGGCACAACTGCTGAATAGATAAAACCATCTTTTCGCGCGATTTGGTTTTCATCTTCTCTTTATTAACCGTTATTGCCAACAGATAGGTCGAAGTTTCGGGGTTGTAAACAATACCTTTGTAAAAAGGTAAACTTCGGAACTCTTTTTCGTAACCGGCTAACTCTTTCTGTGTTGTTATGGTGTCGGGAAAGATTTTTCTGACCTCAAATTTTTTCTCCTTTTTGTTTTTTATAAGGTTGTATGTATTCGAAACCGACAGGAGATTATCGACCCCGTCGATATTGCTTAAATTGTTGCACAACGCCCTCCATTTCTTAAATTTCTCTAACTGAAAAAAAGTTGAGTCCTGCATTCCAACAATAATAATATTGCCCTCTTCGCCGAAAACCTTTACAAAATTCTGGTAGTCTTCGTAAGCTTTATCTTTTTTAGGAAGCATAGAGGAGTAACTGTACGACATCTCCACACGCATAGCGTGATAGCCAAAAAATAGAGTAATGACCGCCAGTACAACAAGTAATAATATTTTATTTCGAAGAATAAGCCCCGAGACCCGAATCCACATAAATTTAATTCTAAATGAATTGACGAAAATAAGATATTTTATCGGATAATTAAAGCTTAGGAATCTGTTGGTTTTGTTGAATTAACAAATTGGTTTTCCGGGGTAGAATAAATTGCCAAACTTGTTGGGTTTTAACCTATATTCAAACCTCATAGCTTATCTGAAAATCCGAAGCAAAACAATCCGAAAAGTTTTAACCGAATAGTAATAAATTTCTCCTTTCATTTCCATGCACTTTTATATCTTTATAAAAAATTAAAACTGAGATTATGAAACTCAATCTGGCCGCTCTTTTTTTCGCAATAATTTTTATGGTTTCGTGTACACACAGAAAAGCCGACCCATGGATAATTACCGCACCTGCCGACAGTAGTTTTACTAAAATCGATAAAAACGGGAAAACCGTAATTCCCAACGGGCGAATTGTTGCACCCGCCGGGAAAAGTATTGTGGTTGCTCCGCATCCGTACGGATTAACATTAAGTCCCGATGGAAATGTTGCCGTTACCGCCAACTCCGGAATCAGGCCGCTTTCAATCTCAATTATCAGAAATATACTTTCTGCCAACCCCGAGGTTCAGCAAGTACCGCCCGGGCCGCATACCGACAAAGGGGTAATTGAATCGGTTTTTATGGGGCTGGCCATTTCGCCCGACAATAAACAGGTTTATGTGGCTGGCGGACAATCCAACAAAATCTACATTTTCGATATTAATACCGGAGAGAAAAAAGACTCGATTGACTGCTCGTTTAAATCGGATACCGAAGATTATACAGACGGCTACATTGGCGATTTAACCCTATCGAAAGATGGCAAAACATTGTATGCTGTCGACCAAATCGGGTTTCGAATGATAATTGCAAATACCGAAACAAATAAGTTGGAACAGAGTGTTCCGGTGGGACGCTATCCGTTTGGAATTTGCCTGTCGCCCGACGAAGAAAAAATTTATGTTGCCAACGTAGGTATGTTTCAATACAATATGATTGATGGAATTACCGAGAAAAACGTAATAAACAAAGCACTGAAATACCCTGCATTTGCATACGGAAGTGAGGAGATGATAAAAGGGATTCATAACGATTCGGTTTCTATTCCGGGACTTGGAGAGATGAATTCGCCCGAAGCATTTTCGGTTTTTACCATCAGTTTAAAAGAGCCCGACTCGCCAAAAGTAATTGCCAAAACAAAAACCGGCCACCTGGTTGGCGCCAAAGTAGAAGATATTCCCGCAGTGGGTGGAGCAAGTCCCAACTCGCTGGTAGCCAGCGATAAATATATTTTTGTAAGCAACGGAACCAACGATAATATTTCGGTAATTTCAATAGAAAAAGACACCGTAGTAAATACAATTTACCTGAAACCGGAGCCACGCGTTAAACAGTTTCGCGGAGTAATTCCATTTGGCATGGCACTTTCGCCCGATAAAAAACGGTTGTATGTTGCCGAGGCGGGAATAAATGCCGTGGCGGTTATCGATGCCGAAAATCTGGAGGTACTCGGGCACATTCCCACCGGCTGGTTTCCTGCAAAAATAGAGGTGAGCACCGACGGTAAAAAACTTATTATTTCGAATGCAAAAGGATACGGTAGCGGCCCCAACGGTGGCGAAAAATTTGAACTCACACCAAAAGGAAGTTACATTGGCGCATTGATGCAAGGCACCGTTCAGGTTGTTGATGTACCTACCGAAGAGCAATTAAAAGTCTATACAAAACAGGTTATTGCCAATAATTTTCATTTCGAAAAAGCATCGTCGGAAACCTTTGCCTGGCGAAAAAATAATCCGGTGCCACTTTATCCGGGCGAAAAACAGAGCCCGATTAAACACATTGTTTTTATTTCGAAAGAGAACCGTACTTACGATGAGATATTTGGTCAGATAAAAGAAGCCGAAGGCGATGAAAATCTGGCTCGTTACGGATTGGGCGTATCGTTTAGAAATAGAAAACGAACTGCATCGGTAACCAACGCAAACATTATGTCGAACCACATAAAACTGGCCCGAACGTTTGCTTTGGGCGATAATTTTTATGTCGATTCTGATGTTTCTGCCGACGGGCACCGCTGGCTTACAAACACTTACCCGAACGAGTGGTGCGAGACTTGTACCGCTGCCAGTTATGGAGGAAACCGTTCGTTCGATTTTAAATCGAAAGCACCCGGGATTTATGCAATGAATGGAGCTGCCGGTGCAATTTATCCCGAAGATTATAACGAAGCCGGTTCGATGTGGGACCATTTAGAACGTAATAAAATCGACTTTTTTAACTTCGGATTCAGCATTATGTTCGAGCCCAGTATTTACGATAAACGGTTTAAATTTCAGGGAAATCACCACTATATAAACTACCCGTTGCCAAAACCAATTTGGGACCGCACATCGAAAATGTACCCCACGTATAATACGGCAATTCCCGACCAGTTTCGTATCGACCAGTTTAAAAAAGAGTTTAACGAAAAATGGATAAACGGACAAGATACAATGCCGGCATTTATTACCGTTATTATTCCAAACGACCACGGTGCAGGCGACCGCCCCGATGCCGGTTATCCGTTTCGCGAAAGCTACGAAGCCGATAACGATTTGGCCGTTGGACGAATTGTGGAGTATTTGTCGCACACGCCCTACTGGAAAAATATGCTGATAGTTATTACCGAAGACGACGCACAAAACGGCGTTGACCACATTGACGCACACCGCAGTGTTTTACTGGTAATTTCGCCGTGGGTGAAACACAGTTATGTTAGCAGTGTGCATTATAGTTTTGGAAGTATCTTTAAGACTTTCTGGAATATTTTGGGGCTTCCTTATCTGAATCAGTACGACGCCGGGGCAACCGATTTGGCCGATTTCTTTACCGAAACACCCGACTACACACCTTACAGCGCTATTGCATCCGACCCGCGGGTTTTCGACCCTCAAAAAGCGCTCGACCCGTTCGACGAAAACTTCGACTGGAAAGCGTTACAAGAGGCACCGGTAATGGACAACAAAGAAGATATGATTCGCGAAAGCAAGGAGCAGGACAAAGACCGGCTGGAAAACCGCGAGCGGGAGAAATAGTTTACTCGTCAGCCTGAAACATTGGATCCCATGGAGGAAGAACGATTGGTTTTTGTTCCAGTAGCTTTACTATTTCAGCATCAATAAACTCCCTCTTAACAACTACTCTGAACAGATACTCGTTAAACCACTCATCGGTAAAAGTGAGGTAACCGTTATGGCCGCTCTTTGTGCCCCAGCTGTTTTCGAACTGCCACTTAACAGGCTTTTCATTTTCGTCAACATCAACAGCAATAAGTGCCATGCCATGCGACGATCCGCTTTCAAAAGTGTTTATCCGTTCGGCTTTATTCATGCCAAACTTCACTCCGTAGAGGCTCTCAAAATCGAAGTTGTTAACATCAGCTATCCCGATGTTGTTATTCAACTGTTTCCCCACATCACACGAGGCGTACATCGACACATTATTCTTTATACTTTTTACGGCAAGTTCTTTAAGTTTATCGCTAGGCAGGTTGAGGTAGATCCAGTTTCTCCCCTCAATAACATTTCTGTCGTATTCAATTTCGTATACTTTGTTGTATTCGCGTGTTGGGTCGTTCATCAGCATCACGTAGTCGCCAAAATTAATATCCCCAAGCACTTCAGTCATAAAGCTTTTAGGAGTGTATGTTTTGTATTCGCCAATGCTATCATTTTTGTCAACAAACCTGTATTTAAATTCTGTTGGTGGTTCGCCAAGATTCATTGCCAGTATACGGTAGATATCTTTCAGCATCTCAATTTTCTTACTCTCCAATTCTTTCCCCTTTGCTTCTGTAGAGCTTATCTCACGCAATTCAAGGCCGTCTTCACGAAGCTTGCGATTAATAATCCTAATCATCCATCCGGTATTGTTACTTGAGTTAGTTTCAGGGAAAACCTCTTTTGGCACAAGACCGTATTTGTCGGCAAGATTGGTAAAAGAGTTCCACACTCCACCATCACCAACCGGACTTTTAAACAGCCACTTAACATATTTATCGTCCATAGGCTTGTCGGCATACTTAATTTGTGCTTCAAGATAGAGGTTGGCTTTTTCGAAGATATCCCAGAAGTAGAGATAGTTGTGAGAGAACTCAAAATTACTCAGTTTGTATTTGTCAATTACCATTGGCCTTAACGTGTTCATACTTGTAAACATCCAGCATCGGCCTGATTTCATCTGATTGGAAATCCCTTTTACTTCAACCTTGTATTTAAAATGATGATCTACAGTGCTGAGATTTTCGCGACTTAGTGCAATTTTAGTAATGTCGTTATTCGATAGTGCATTTGTGAGTGCCTTTGTCGATGGGTCATTCTTGTTGTACGAACTTCTGATTTCTAACAGGTTAGACTCGGTAATACTGCTTTCCTGAGCAATGGACATTATCGAAAATAGTAAAAGTGCAAACGATAGAAGATATTTCATTTTTTATGTATTTAATATTTGGAGTGCAAAGTATAAAAATAGTTTGTGAATATGAATTTGAAAAGAAAAAGGCAGGGCAAATGCACACTTTTTTTGCACTAATAATTTAATAAACAGTATATTATTCCGATTGAAATTTGTGTAACGCACAAGTAACCAGCCGATTATCTGGCATGAATGCAAGTGATAAATTAGTGAGTATTTTTGGTAGTAAGAAAATCACAGAAGCCATATAACCCAATTGCATGACTTAGTTGACATCCTCTCTCTTTCAAATCATTTAATCAATTACTTTTCTTACTTTTGCTCCCTCATTATTTTATCGATGGTTAATACTGATTTTCTGACACATACATTAAAAAACGGGATTCGGGTGATTCATAAAAACACCAACTCGCCGGTAGCTCATCTCGGGGTTCTAATAAACACCGGTTCGCGCGACGAGAAAAAAAACGAACACGGGTTGGCACATTTTATCGAGCACTCGGTTTTTAAGGGTACAAAAAAGCGGAGAGCTTTTCACGTATTAAGCCGTATTGAAGGAGTGGGTGGTGAATTAAATGCATACACCACAAAAGAGGAGACCGTTTTATATTCAACATTTTTAAACGAATATTACGAGCGGGCAGCTGAACTTTTGGGCGATATTTTGCTCAATAGCGTTTATCCCGAAAAAGAACTTGAACGCGAAAAAGAGGTTATTTTTGAAGAGATAAACTCGTATAAAGACTCTCCCTCCGATTTAATTTTCGATGAATTTGAAGAGTTAGTTTACAACGGCCATCCAATTGCACGCAACATTCTGGGAACTCGAAAAAATATATTAAAATTTAATCGCGAGTTTATTCTCCGGTTTATTCGAAATAATTACCATACCAACCAAATTGTTATCAGCTCGGTTGGGAACTTCGATTTTAACGAATTGGTAAAACTCCTGGAGCGTAACTTCGGGGAGATGGAAGAGAAGCCGCGAACGGCGACCCGGGAAAAATTTCAAAACTACTCTCCCCAAAAACGATCGATTGAAAAAGAGACCTATCAATCGCACTGTATTATTGGTAATATTGCCTTCGATTTTCAACACCCACAACGTATTGTTATGGTTTTGTTGAACAATATTCTGGGAGGGCAGGCAATGAATTCCCGGTTAAATCTGGCACTGCGCGAACGGCGCGGAATGGCATACAACGTCGAGTCGGGGTACACCGCTTATTCCGATACCGGTTTGTTTAATGTCTATTTTGGTACCGACAAAGAGAATCTCGAAAAAGCACTTTCGCTGGTTATGAAAGAGTTTAAACTGTTGCGCGACACAAAACTGGGAACCATTCAACTAAGTAAAGCAAAAAAACAGTTAATTGGGCAAATTGCCATCTCTACCGAAAGCCACGAAGAGTTAATGCTGGCTATCGGGAAAAGCTTTCTACTGTACAATAAAGTTGACCCGCTAAAGGTTGTTTTTAATAAAATTGAAGCAATTACAACTTCCGAATTGCTGGAGGTTGCCAATGTTGTTTTAAACGAAAACCAGATGAGTACACTGATTTATTATTAAAAAAGAGTGGCTATGGATGGAGACAAAAAGATAAATAAATATATTCTTAACCACATCGACCCCGAAGATGAGGTTTTAAAAGAGCTCGACCGCGAAACTAATTTAAATATTTTGGGTGCCCGAATGATTTCGGGACATTTACAGGGACAGGTGCTAACTATGCTTTCGAAAATGATTCAACCCGAAAACATTCTCGAAATAGGAACATTTACCGGTTATTCGGCCATTTGTCTGGCAAAAGGATTACAAAAAAACGGCAAACTTATTACCATTGAAATTAACGATGAACTGGAATCGATTGCAACAACGTATTTTAAAAAAGCAGGGTTAACAAACTCGATTGAACAGCGAATTGGCGAGGCAACCCAAATAATCCCCAAACTGAACAGAACGTTTGATTTGGTTTTTATTGATGCCGATAAACGCGACTACACAACCTATTTTAATCTGGTTTTCGAAAAAGTAAAACCGGGCGGTTATATAATTGCCGACAACACATTGTGGAACGGGAAAGTGGTTGAAACTCCCGCCTCCGACGATTTACAGACAAAAGAAATTATTGCATTCAATACATTTATTAAAAACAACAGTCGGGTTGAGAAAGTTATTCTTCCGCTTCGCGACGGGATGACGATAATTAGAAAGAAATAATACCCTCTAATTTGCGATGAAACCTATAATAACTCACCACTCTTAATTTTAATTAATTTAGCGAACTATTGATTATAAATACTTCGTTATATTTTTGTTTCTCGCAAAGCAGTAAAATCGTAAAAAGACTGATTTTTAGTAAATTACGACAATTGCCTTATGCCTTGTAATTCTCTGGCTATGAGGTACTCATAAAAATGCACCGAACCATTAGATTATAAAACAGTATCAATAAAAAATGCCACCACATATTTTGTGGCAGCATTTTCATATATCTTCTCAGAAAGTGTTATTCCAAGGTTGTTTTATACCACTCCGAGCTTCTTCCCATCCATTTTATCCCGGCAACATATCCTTTCAGTTTCAGTAAATTATCGCTCTCTAACCAAACATAACAGTCGTAAGTTTTCCCCGATTTCGGGTCGTAAATTGTACCGTCGTCCCACTCTTTATCATCGGCTTCGTATTCCAATCCACTTAAAATCTGAAGCCCCACAAGTGAACGACTGCGCAGAGCTTCGTCCGGATTCTCTTTATCTTTCGGAGGCTGTCCGTTTTCGTATTTCTCGGGAATCATATACACAATTGTGCCAATGTATTTCCCGTCTTTCTTCTCAACTTTAATTTTCGATGTTTTCTCTTCGTTCCACCAAATACCAACAATTTTATCGGCTTGTTGAGCAAATCCGGCCAACGAATAAAATACCACAAACAAGATAACAACTAACTTTTTCATACTTATAGTTTTAATTTTATGGAATAAATATATGAAATTATTAATTATACTCAAACCACAACAGGATTTGCTGAAAAGATTAGATGTGCGTAAGATTTAAACTTTGCCAAGCGAATATATCTATAAGCGTCTCAAACTGAGCAATAAATAAATGCAGGCATTTTTAATACAAGAGTATGCGGACAGTAGTGGTTACAAAATATTATTTTGCGATAAAACAAACTTCTTATAAACAACGAAAAATTCGTACCCATAATTATCAATTTAACCTCAATTTCTTTGTATTATTGTTTTTTAATTTAGAAGTTCAAATTATGGTACCGTTATCGTTTAAACAGATTTCAGAAAGATTAAAAAATATTGAAATTCCCGAAATTGATTTGGTTATAGGAATTGGAACGGGAGGTATTCCTCCGGCAACTTTTGTGGCTTTTTATCTGAATGCCGATTTACAGGTGATGACACTTAACTATCGCGACGAGAAAAATAATCCGCTCTACGAAGCTCCGAAAGTGTTACAAAAACCGGAATGGAATTTACAGGGGAAACGCATTTTACTTGTCGATGACGTTTCGGTAACCGGAAAAACAATGAATAAAGCACTGGAACAATTAAAGGGCTACAATGTTACAACCCTTGCAATGAAAGGGAAAGCCGACATTGTTCTTTTCCCCGAAATAAAAGAGTGTGTAAAATGGCCTTGGAAACCTTAACCGTTCATTTATTGTAAAAAGATATTATTTTAGAGACAGTAAAAGGTTCGATGAAATATCTTTTTATCCTCCCCTTTTTGTTGAGTTCGTATCTGAATTTCGGGCAAAATCAGAAAATGTTAAAACAATTTCTTACGGTTGAAAACGGACTTTCTCACAACGAAGTAACTGCAATTATTCTTTACTGTTGGATTCATGTTTTTAAAATTCAACAGCCACAGATTCTTAAATCGTAATTCGAAATTCGAAATTCGAAATTCAAAAACATAAAAATGAATATCGAATGTTGATGGAAAAGAGATTTTAAATCGTTATTCTGCCATAAGCGCACCTTTGTGGATATTTGCAGTTTTTTATGGCCGCTGCGTTCTAAAATTATCCTTTGCCGTTGGATTTATCCAACGGTAAACAGACAACCCAACAATACCGGGCTTCAGCCCATATTCTAAAAAACAAGTTGGGCTAAAGCCAGATTTTTCGCGCATTCCAATTCCCGGGGCTACCAATATTTTGCATCTACGGCGCAAATTCTTTTTGCAGGTCATGCTCTCGCTTCCCGCGAGGGTATGACTAAACTTCAATTCCAATTCTTCTTTTTTCTTATTGAATTGGTTACAACTCCTATCAGAAATCCAACTACAAAAATTGCCATTGTTCCAAAAACAATCGACAGGTAGCTATGAAACGGGCTGGCTAAAGGAGCCAGTTTCTCGCTGGTAAAAAATATTGGCGACAGACTCATCCACCCAATTACCAACACGCCCACCACAACTCCGGCAATAGCTGCGGTACTTTTTGCACGTTTCGAAAAGTAGCCCAAAAGAAACAGCCCGAGCATTCCACCACTAAAAATCGATGCAAGCTTCCACCAGGTTTCCAGTGCACTTTGCACGTTAATCATGGCAATGGCAATTAAAATTCCAAGCACACTAAAAATAAACGACGACGAATAAAGTATTTTCATAGCTTTCCATTCGCCGGCTTTGTCGGTTGCAGTGTGTTTAAAGTAATCGTTTAAAATAACTGTTGCCGAGCTGTTTACACTTGTTGAGATGGTGCTCATTCCGGCAGCAAAAACCGATGCGATTAAGATTCCGGTAAGTCCTGCCGGCAATCCGTTTACAATAAAATATGGGAAAACTTTATCGGCCGGAGTGCCGGGAGGCAAAAGTCCGGGTGAAGCTGTGTAATAGGCAAATAATCCGGTGCCAATAAAAAGGAACAGCATCGAAACGGGCACATACAACAATCCACCGTAAAGAGCCGATTTTTTTGCCTCTTTTTCCGATTTGGCCGTCATATAGCGTTGAATATAGTTTTGGTCGATACCATAATTTTGAAGGTTAATAAACAGGCCGTAAATTAATACCACCCAAAACGTCGAGCTGGTAAGTTCCGGTTTAAAACTCCCGAGGCTGAATTTATGGTTTACCGCAGCAATTTCGAACAGTTGCGACGGGCCTTCGGGCATCGAAAAAAGCAAAATTCCTGCACTTAGTAAAGCTCCCGCAACCAGCACAATCCCCTGAATGGCATCGGTCCACACAACGGCCTGAATTCCGCCAAGCAGCGAATAAACCATCACGCTAATTCCGGTAACAATAATAACGATTACAATGCTCCAGCCGGTAATTACATTTATGGTTAGTGCCAGTAAAAACAGGATGGTTCCGGTTCGCATCAGCTGGGTTAAAAGATACATAACTGAAACATATATTTTTGCCCACGAACCAAAACGTTGCTCGAGATAAGTATATGCCGAGGGGCTGTTTATTGAACGGTAAAGTGGTACAAAAAACCGCACTGCCATATAAGTTGCAATGGGAATAGAGAGACTGAAAACAAAAACATTCCAATCGGTTAAATACGCTTTGCCCGGCAATGCAAGGTAACTGATGCTGCTTACAAACGTGGCAAAAATCGACATGGAAATTACCCAGGTTGGGATATTGTTGTTCCCAACGGTAAACGAAGTTGCCGATTTGTTTTTCTTGTAAAACGAGCTTCCAAACAGTACAACACCGGCCAGATAAACAATAAAGATTACAACATCGATGGTTCTCATAAAAAGTTATTTTTTGACTTAACGAAACGAAGTTTCTTTTGCTGAATTTACAATAACTCGCGATAATTTAGATTGTCAAGCATCTGTTTTATTTTTTCACGCTCGGGCTCGTTAAACCTTTGAAACGGCTCGGCCATAAAATCGTTGCAAATTCCCATAACCGACAGGGCACATTTTAAGCCTTTTAAATAGCTCGAGTTATAACTACCAACTTTGTATATTGTACTGCTTATTTGAATTACTTTTTGCTGAAGTTTATTGATTTTATCGAAGTCGTGATTTACCGATGCATTGTATAAATCGACATACAGTTTTGGAAACATATTCGCTCCGCCATTTACACCACCATGACCTCCCGAAAGAACAAAATCGGACATTATCTCTTCGGGGCCAACCATAAACGTAAAATCAGGATATTCTTTCAAAGCAAATTGCACCTTTTTAAAGTAGGCTAAATTTGCCGAACTGTCTTTAATTCCAACAACTCCTGGCATCTTGGCAATTGCTTTTACCGTTTCGGGAGCAAACTCAATTTTTGTTTGAAATGGCATATTATACAAAAATAGCGGCAACGAAATTTGTGCTTCAATTTCTTGCAGGTACTCAAGCAGTTCGGGTTGTCCCAAAGTAAAGTAATAGGGTGGAGTTAAAACAACTGCATCGGCGCCACACTCATGTGCTTTCTTAGCAAGGGTTACACTTTCGGCAAAAGCCGAATCGGCAATCCCAACCAACACGTAAACCCGTTCGTTAACAATTTGGCAGGTTTGTTCAATTAGCTCGTGGCGCAATTTATAACTTATACTGGCAAACTCTCCGGTGGTTCCCAAAATAAATATTCCGTGCACACCGCCTTCAATTGTATGTTCAATTAAATGTTTTAACCCTTCAATGTCGATGGTGTCGTTGTTAATTAACGGAGTAACCAGCGGCACAATTATTCCTCTGAACGGCTTAGGTAATTCTCTCTTCATTTTTATATTTCTCTCTTTTTCTACTCTGTAATTTTCAAATGAATGTATTTTACTGTTTCCCGGTTATAGGTGTAAGTAATAAAAAATGTGCCGTCGCTGCCTTCAATAATTGCCGGGTAACTAAATTCGGTCCCTTTTTTCTGATCTTCCAAAACAATTAGCTCTCTCCATGTTTTGCCGTTGTACGATGCAAGTACCGAAAGTTTGTGACGCCCTCTTTTTACCGGATTACAAACTAAAAGTTGTAGCCCCGACTGCGAAGTAACCCCATCGATTCCCGAGTTGTTGTTGACTAACGAAGAAGCTTGCATTTGCGTCCAGGTTTCGCCGTTATCGTCCGACCAGGTTTCAACTATTTTGTGCTCTTTACTCCTGCAAAGCAGTTGAATTTTACCTTTATCGTAAAAAAGTATGGTGGGCTGAATGGCATTAAAACCATTGTTGTCGATGGCTATTCTTCTCCAGTTTTTTAAATTGTCGTCCGATTTTTCCACATAAACAGTCCATACTTTATTTGTCTCGAAACTGGTAGGATACAAGATTGTACCATCGGATAAATATTGAGGCTTATTTTTAATTGGCCCCAAAAGATTGTCGGGTATTTTTGTTGCTTCGCTCCATGCTTTTCCGTTGTCATACGATGTTTTATACAGCCCCCACCACTCTCTTGGGCTGGGGCCAACTTTATAATAGAGAACAATATCGCCGTTCTTTTTTTTGAAAAGTACAGGATTCCAGCACGGATAACGGAGTGTGTCGTTAATTACTCCATCGGCAACCAGTTGCGGGGTGCTCCATTTTTTGTTTTTATGGTGTGAAACGTAGATACAGACATCTTTGTTTTTTTCGCGTGTTCCGCCAAACCAGGCAGCTAAAAGTCCCTCATTGGTTTCAACAACTGTTGAGGCGTGACATTGAGCAAAAGGAGCATTTGTAAAAATAAATTCAGAGGAGAGTAGCGTTGCTTTAACATTCTCCAGTACCTGTTTTTGTTTGCACGACGCAAATGATAAAACAAATATTACGATAAAAAGCAAAGTTTTCATTTTTGGTATTTCCGATTAATTATTTGGCAAATAATAGAAATGTCCATCTTCGGCACCAATCAATAAATCGCGCTTTCCATTTTTGTCCCAATCGACCGTTGTAGGGCTGGTTGAATGTCCTGCCAAGCGGAGTGTAGATAAATTTCCTCTGTTTTTAAATGTTGTTTTCCCCTCTTTTTCACCTGTATTTTCGAACCACTCAATATTTATACTGTTTGCCAGTAAGTCTAAATCTCCATCGTTGTCCCAGTCGGTGAAACAGAATTTGCGGCGTCCGCTGAGTCCTGCTTCTTTATCGTTTAGTC
>JALUZN010000071.1 GCA_027011835.1 Draconibacterium sp.
ATTGACAGACTACTACTACCCGGGAACCGATTTCTTTGAAGTCTCGGGCGATGCAAATACCCATGCCGTTGAGTTTAATCTTGGCTACCAAATTGGCGGATTATCGTTGGCAGGCAACTATTTTTTCACCAAAGCTACGGCTCCGGGTTCTGCCGGTAATGCAGGTTGCGATATGTATTTCGAAGCAAAATATGGGTTTAAACATGTTGATGTTTTTGTGGGGGCCGGCGACGGACTTCATACCCCCGATTATAAATTCGGAGTAGTAAATGTAGGCGTGGGGACAACAAAGAAAATAAAACTTACCGACTCGTTTTCTCTCCCTCTGTCGGGAAGTGTTGTGCTTAATCCAACCACCGAGCAACTTTTTGTTGTTGTGGGCATAAATCTATAGAAACTTCGGCTCTTGTTGAAAAGTTTACAGAATAAATTCAGTAAAAACCAAACTTGTTTATTCAGGAAAATTACTTTTGTGAGCTCATAAAAAAAATAATAAACTATGATGCAAACCTGGTTCGAAAGTAAGGTGAAATACATGAAAGTATCGGAAAGTGGGAGAGAGCAAATGGTTACCGAAAACTTTTTGCTCGATGCCGTTTCGTTTACCGATGCCGAAACCCGCATGATTAATAAAATGCAGGAAATTGTTAAAGGTGGCGAGTTTTCCGTTATCGATATTAAAAAGTCGCGAATTGCCGAAATTTTTCAATACGACGACGGCGAGTGGTGGTATAAGGTAACCATAAATTTGGTTACTGTCGATGAGGAGGCCGGTAAAGAGAAAAAGCTTCGCACCTACTATTTAATTATGGCCGACACTATTAACGAAGCACTTAAACGCCTCGAAGAGAGTTTGTCGTATCTTGTAATTCCATACGTTGTAACTGCTATTGCTGTAAGTACAATTGTCGATGTATTTCCGTATGTTCCCGGCGAATCAATTGTTGCACCCGAAGGTTTTGTCCCGGTTGATAAAACAAAAGAGAACAACCCAATTTTTACAGAAGGCACGAATCCGTTCGAAGAAAATACGGACAGACAGACGGAAGATTCAGACTCTGAAACGACTGAAAACGAATAGTTTTTCTGCAATCCTGTCAGGAAAATTTTGTTGGTAAGGAATTTGATTGTTGTCGTCGGTAATTTAAAAAATTAAGAGAAATGATGAATATTACAAGATCTTCAAATCCGGTTTTAAAAGAGAAAGCTTTTAATAAAGAGGTTGGTTTTTCTACGGAAGTAATGACGATAAACGGGACTATAAACAAGACTGCATTAATGTTGCTTATTGTTGTTGCCGGTGCTGTTTTTACGTGGAATAAGTTTTTTGATGCCATTGCGGTTAATCCGGAAGCGGGAAGTGCTGCTGTTCTCCCGTGGCTTATTATTGGTGGAATAGGAGGACTGATAACAGCTTTGATAACTGTTTTTAAACCGCAGAGCTCCGCAATATCGGCACCAATTTATGCCGCTTTTGAAGGGCTGCTTTTAGGGGGCTTATCGGCTATGTTCGAAATGATGTATCCCGGAGTAGTAATGCGTGCTGTGGCATTAACACTTGCCGTGTTTTTTACCATGCTGTTTCTGTATAGGTCGGGAATAATTAAGGTTACGCAAAAACTTACAATGGGTATTTTTGCTGCCACTGCCGGAATTGCACTGGTTTATTTGGTGAGTTTTATTGGTAGTATGTTTGGCGCACCCATGGGGTTTTTATATGGAAACAGTAATTTGAGCATTGGTTTTAGTTTGGTTGTGGTTGCCATTGCTGCGCTAAATCTGGTTCTCGATTTTTCGTTTATTGAGAGAGCTGCCGGCTCGGGTGCTCCAAAATATATGGAGTGGTACGGGGCTTTTGGGTTGATGGTAACATTAATCTGGCTTTATCTCGAGATTTTGCGACTTCTTTCAAAACTGTCGAGCCGAAATTGACAGGCAGTTAATCGTTATAAAAATAAAGGGCCGTCTCTACAACGAGACAGCCCTTTCTTTTTTTGTTCTGTATTTTCTATTCCGGGTCTTTCCAGTCGCCGTTTTCGCGGATAATCTGCTCCAGTTCTTCCACGGCATTTTCGAAAATAATATTTCGTTTTACGGGTTTTAGCCCTTTGTATAAACTAACTTTATCGGCACTTGTTCCAACAAAACCATAATCAACATCGCCCATTTCGCCCGGGCCGTTAACTACGCAGCCCATAATTCCAATTTTCAGGTGGTCGAGATGTTTAAAGTGCTCTTTAATTTTCAATGTAACCTCGTGTAAGTCGAACAGTGTACGTCCGCAACCGGGGCACGATATGAATTCGGTTTTCGAAACGCGCATGCGACTGGCTTGTAAAATGCCGAAGCCTAAATCTTTTAATTCGGTAAAAGTAATGTTTTCACTGTCGTTCGATATGCAAATGCCGTCGCCGTAACCGTCAATAAAAAGTGCTCCTAAGTCTGCTGAGGCTTTAATGTGCAGGTCTTCGAGAACATCTTCTTCGTAGCGGCGATGTAAAATAACGGGTACTTTCCAGATGTGTGTTTCCAATGCCATAAAAAATGCGCGTAATTCGGCCATCGGATTTTTATTAAAACTTTCCAGAATAAGAACTGTTTTCCGGGTCTGTTTTAGTTTGGTAATAATTTCGGGGTGCATATCCATAAAGCGATCAAACTCCTGCTTGCTTGTTCTTATAAATTTCATCCGGCCCCAGCGTGTGCTTTCAAACAGATACTCTTCGAGCGAAATAATAGGATACTCTTCGCCTTCAATGTCCATAATTACATTGTCCGACATAAAATAGTCGGGAATCAGTTTCCCCCGAATCGGAATCATTTCGCGTAAACTGTGGTCGCCCAAATCGGCAACGACCACCGGCAACTGTTTGCCCCCCATATTTAAAACGGGGCGGGTTTCGCGTCGTTCGTATTCGAAGGGGTTGGTTTGTGCAATTAACGGTGCTGTAATGGGCTCGTGAAATTCGTAACTTCTGAAATGGTTGACCAGTTTTTGAGCAACAGGAATCTCTTTTACAGGAGCTTCGGTTAACGAAACACGAATTGTGTCTCCTATTCCATCGCCCAAAAGAGCACCAATTCCAACGGCCGATTTTATTCTTCCGTCTTCGCCTTCGCCAGCTTCTGTTACACCCAAATGAATGGGAAATTTCATATCTTCGAGGCGCATTTTATAGTTTAACAACCGAACGGTGTAAACCATAACCCGCGTGTTGCTCGATTTTATTGAAACCACAACATCTTTAAAATCGACCTTTTTGCAAATTCTTAAAAATTCCATTACCGACTCGGCAATGCCGGTTGGCGTATCTCCAAACTGGCTCATAATCCGGTCGGAAAGTGACCCCTGATTTGCACCAATCCGAATGGCCGTTTTGGTTTTCTTCATCAGTTTAAGAAATGGAATAAACTGCTCTTCAATTTTTACAAGTTCGGCTTTGTACTCTTTGTCTGAGTATATTTTGTTTTGAAATTTAGCCCGTTTGTCGTAGAAATTTCCCGGGTTAATTCGAATTTTCGAAATGCTTTTTGCTGCAATCTCAGCAAGCTTCGGATTGAAATGAATGTCGCCAATCAGCGGCGTATTAAAACCGCGAGCTACCAGCTCTTTTTTTATGTTTTTCAGGTTTTCAGCATCGTGAATACCTTTTACGGTTACTCTTACATAATCGGCTCCGGCTCTAATTACCCGCTCTAACTGGTCAACAGTTGCTTCGGTATCTTTCGAGTCGGTATCGGTCATAGTCTGAATCCGAATCGGATTGTTTCCACCAACCGGAACTCCACCAATGTTTACTTCCCACGTTTCTTGTCTTTCGTACTTTGTTAAATCTTTTATGTAATTAAAATGACGATCTTCCATTAAAATAGTTTTTTATGCGAATTTGCAAATTTACACTAATGCTTTCAAAATAAAAAGAATAGACTATTTTTGTTTTCAATAATATATGTATGAG
>JALUZN010000072.1 GCA_027011835.1 Draconibacterium sp.
GGGAAAACGTGGGAACGAATAAGCCCCGATTTAACTTACAACGACAATCAAAAAAAAGGAGATATACCGTACCAAACCATTTTTACAATCTCGGAGTCGCCACTTAAATTTGGTGTACTTTACGCCGGAACCGACGATGGTCGTGTGTGGATGACAAAGAACAGCGGCGAGGTTTGGAAAGAGATTAACAAAGGAATTGCATATCGAAAATGGGTTTCTCAACTCGAAGCTTCGCGGTTTGCAGAGGGACGTGTTTATATGACACAAAACGGTAAACGTGATGACGACTTCGCTGCATACATCTGGAAATCGGAAGATTATGGAGATACGTGGACTGATATTACGGCAAATATTCCGTATGGCCCTGTTAATGTAATTCGGGAAGACCCTAAAAATGAGAACATACTTTATGTGGGAACCGATTATGGTGTATTTGTTTCGCTGAACGGTGGCGAAAGCTGGGAAACATTAACCGGTAATTTACCAACTGTTTATGTGCACGACTTGGTTGTTCATCCGCGCGACGATATTGCCGTAATTGCTACACATGGTCGTGGAATTTGGGCACTCGATGTTCGGCTAATTCGTAAAGTTGCGGCGGTTGATTCTGATACCGATTGTGTAATTCTCGATTTCGAAGATTGTATGTTGCCTTATAAGTTGAAAAGGCGATACCGGAACTCTTCAACCGAACTAAAGGCTCCTTTTTTTCTGAAATCGAATGGAAAAGTAGAAGCTAAAATTATTAATTCAGACGAGGACATAGTTAAAGAGATTGAGATAGAAGGAGAAAAAGGGTTAAATTCGGTGGATTGGAATTTAATGGTCGATGAGGAAACTTATGCTCGCGAGGGGAACTACAAACTTCAGCTTGAAGGAGAGGGGTTTTCTGTGTCGAAAAATTTTAAATTAGAAAAATACAACAAAGAATAGTGTATTTTTGTTTGAACTTCAATGACGTTATTTTTATGAGACTGCTATTTTTTAAACTTTCAATATTTATTCTTTTGTTCCCGGGAATGGTTTATGCACAACAATCGAAACCTGTTGTATATTTAATTCCGGGGCAGGGTGCCGATTGCCGATTGTTTAAAAATTTAAAAATCGACAGTAGTTTCGAAACAAAGTGCATTCATTATTTTACCCCTTCCGAAGAGTGGAATTTAAAGGGGTTTGCGCATGCATTGGCATGTCAAATCGATACCTCGCGCACTTTTTATTTAATTGGGGTTTCGCTTGGTGGAATGTTGGCAACCGAGATGGGCGACTTTTTGAATCCTGAAAAAATAATTATAATCTCGAGCGCGCAAAACAGAAAAGAGTTTCCTTTTCGCTACCGAATACAGAAAAGAGTTCATGTTTACGAATGGTTTCCCGGAAATATTGTAAAAAAAGGAGCACTCTTTTTACAGCCCATTATTGAGCCCGACAGAAACGCCGACAAAGATGTATTTGTAAGCATGTTGGAGAATAAAGACCCTCTTTTTTTGGAGCGTACTGTAGCTATGATTATTGAATGGGAACGAGAGGATTACAGAAAAGATATTATTCATATTCATGGCGATAACGACCATACAATTCCAATAAAGAATGTGAAATTCGATTATAAAATAGAGGGTGGCTCGCATATGATGGTGCTTACCCGTGGAGCAGAAATTAGCGAATTGGTTAATCGAATTTTGCTAAACAAAGAAGATTAATAATTGTTAATTGGTATGTTTGAAAGTGATATTTAATTAATATAGAAAAATGAAAAGCTTTATAAAAACAAGACGAATAACCCTTTTTAGTCTGATAGTACTGTTATTTGTGGGAGAAACAGTGCAGGCACAAATTGAAACAACTACATTTAATCAATCGGAATTTTCAAAAGATGAATCGGTTTACTTTTTCACTAATCGCCCGATTGTAGTTAAAAAGGATAACTCGTTTACCTTTAAAAACAGTTCAACGAAACAAACCAACACGCTCTATTTTTGTACCTATAATTTTAAGACCGATTCAATTGAGTTAAACTTCAGAGTAATAAATTTCTCGGATAAGTATCCGACAGGGAAAGTGAAAAATAATTTTTTATACGATATGTATAAACGCCGCCGGATTGATCAGGGGATTAAAAATTTTTATTTCGTTGTTGGTGGTTACGGAAAATCATTCGATAAGCAAGTGCATAGTTACATGCAACGGTTGAAAAGCAGATATGGTAAATCGTTATTCGAAAAAGCAGCTATTATTACTTTTGCATGGGGAACGGAAGAGGATGTATATCAATATTACAACGCTGTCAGGAAATCGAAAAATGGTGCGGCCGACTTTGCTATTTTTGAACACATGCTTGAAGAGTTTGTGTCCGATTCAACATTTTTTAAAACACATCCCAACGACTTAACCATCGATATTCTCTTCTCTTCGATGGGAAACAACCTGTTTAAAGAGTACATAGAACGGCGAAAAGCACAAAATATTCCACTTAAAAAAGTTTATAATCGCATTCTCTTTTTTGGAAGTGTGGCTCCGCGTAATGCTTTTGAAAAGGGAAAAGCTTTTTATGGATTGGACCAAATGGCCGATACGGTTGATGTTTATGTAAACTCGAAAGATGTATTGTTGAAAATGTCGAGTCTGGCACATTTGAAAAGCCGAATGGGAAATAAAGGTCCAAAAAATCCCGAGAAACTCCCCGGCTACATTAATATTATTGATGTAACCAGCCTGATAACCAAAGAAGATATGGCAAAAATGGGGCACGACTACCTGCTTACCAATCCGGTTTTGCAAGATCAGATTCTGACAAATATTGAAGCAAATGTTGAGAGCAAGAAAAAGAAAAAATAACCGTTAATGTTGAAAGACAGAAATAAGGTTAGAAATTCAATTCTCGCTCATTAAAAATATTTGTTTAGTTTTGGTCTTAAATTTTAATTATGGTATTCAGAAAACTTTTATGGATTGCACTTTTTGCAATCTTTTTGGCCGGTTGCGGCGCTCCTAAATTGGTAACTACATCAAAAACAGATGCCGAAACTTTTGAGGCGGCGGGGGATTTTTTACAGGCCACCGAAGCGTGGAAACACTATTTTGAACAGACCGATATCGAAAAAACGGCAGGAGCCGATTTTGCTCATGCAGCAAAAATAGCATATAAAAGTGGCGATATAGAGCTGGCCCTGAGTTGGTTCGATCAGGCACGTTATAAAGACTATGCCGATGCTGAAATGTATATTCTTCTTGCAAAAATTTTCAGACAAAAAAAGAATATCTCGAAAGAGTTAACGGCGTTGGAGTATGTTGCCGAAAATTACAGCGATAAAAGAGGCGAAATTGACAGTCGTCTTTTTGATGTTTATATTGAAATTAAATCGCCCGAAAAAGCATTGCAGGTTTGGCATCGACTCGATGATAATTCAAAAAGTGAATTGCCAAAACTCAACAGTTACTTTCTTCTTCAGCAAGATTTAGAAAACAATTCCGTTTGCGATTCGGTTGCCGGCGTTATTTTAACAAAAGATCCTCAAAATGTTGAGGCACTCGAGTGGTTTGGCAAAAAGTACTATTGGCGTGGCGAGAATCGTTATAAACGCGAGATGGCCAAATACGAAAAAAAGAAAACCACAAAACAGTATAAAATTCTTTTAAAGGAGCTCGACAAATCGACAGCCGATTTTAAGCGTTCGCTTAACTATTTCAATAAACTTTGGAAAATTGAACCCGGGAAAAAATATGCCGGTTACTTTGCCAATATTTATGCTCGTTTTGGTAATAAAAAGAAATCGGATTATTATAAGAAATTTATGAAATAACTATTGTAACGAGCATGGTTTTTACTCGAGTTCAGTAATTCTGGCTCACCTTGAATTTATGGTGGATTAAATTTTTCATGCATAAATTTTTGCTACCCTAAACAAGAAAAATTTAACATCAGACACACCTCTTAGAGTAGCTCTGAATGC
>JALUZN010000073.1 GCA_027011835.1 Draconibacterium sp.
GAAGAAATATAGTATTTATTATCTGTTTTTTATTTTTGCCTTGTTTGTTTATGGATGCAAAGATGATGTATCAAATCTTGTCAATGAAGATGGACTAACCAAAGAAATTGTAAATCTAGTACCCGATTCGATATTAACGGAAATGAAGTCGATGGGAATGCCAATTTATGGTGGTAAAAATCCTCCCAATATCGAAAATTCATATATAGCATCGCCTTTTGTTTTAAAAGCAAGTAATCGCGAGTCTGATGAAATAGGACATACCTATAGTGATTACTATGTTAAGTTTCACAACCAGGACAATAAAAATTTGAAGATAAAAATGGACTACCAAAACGGACGTGAAAAAGGGACTGGAATGGGAAGTTATATTGTTGGAGAAGGTAGCAAGTTTTCCGTTTTTATTGAGGTAAATGCAACTGAAAACGAAGACAGTAAAGCTAAATTGGTACATGTTGTTTCCGGTGAATGGACTTCGGATGGTATTAAAAATCTGTATTTTGCTAATTTTATGCTCGACAACTATGGAAATACTTCAGGTTATTGGATTGAAAACGGAGACGGCAGAGTAATCTATGATTCCGATAGTTTTTCGCCAATAACAGATTTATTTAAAAGTGCACTTATTAAAGATGTCGGAACAGGAATATCGTCAAAATAAAAAAAGACACTGTACTGTAAAGTGTGTAAAAGCCGATTTTAAAAATCGGCTTTTTTTATGGTTTACTTATACTTTCAAGTATAGTTATAAATTGATTTCGTTTAATTAATTCATTTTTATATTAGCTTGGCATAAAAGGAAAAGGAAAACAACTCACCCCCGATATAGATCGAGAAGAGAACTATCAGGAAATTTAAGTTTTACTTTATCCCACCGAATAAATATCATCGATTAAATGCTGGTATTTAACGGCAACAGCATTTCTGCGTAGCTTTAATGTTGGCGAAAGTTCACCCGTGGCAGGTGTCCACTCTTCGCATACCAGTCTAATGCGATTAATTTGCTCGTGCGACCCCAATGTTTTATTTACTATAGCTACCTCCTTTTTTATTTTTTCAATAATTTCCGGTTTCTGAATCAGCTCCTTATTATCTTCGAAATGAATTTTATTTTCGGCAGCCCAGTCGTGAATTAAAGGAAAGTTTGGGGAAATTAATGCGCTGGCAAATTTCTCGTTTGCACCAATTACCATTACCTGATCGATTAAATTAGACGATTTTAATTTATTCTCAATCATTTGTGGAGCAATATACTTCCCCCCCGAAAGTTTAAAAATCTCTTTTTTACGGTCGGTAATTTTCAGGTATTTCCCCTCTAAAAATACACCAATATCGCCGGTATGAAACCAGCCGTTTTCATCAATTACTTCTGCGGTTAGTTCGGGAGCTTTATAATATCCTTTCATTACACTTGGCCCTTTGCAAAGAATCTCTCCATCATCGGCAATTTTTACTTCAAAATTATCGAGAACCGACCCCACAGTTCCAATTTTCATCTCCTTTTTTGCCGGATTGTTTACAGCAATTACCGGCGAAGTTTCGGTTAGCCCGTAACCTTCAATATTTGGCATTCCTGCCATCCCGAAAATGCGTGCAATACGTGGCTGCAATGCAGCACCACCCGAAACAACATAGGTAATATTTCCACCCAGAGCAGCCCGCCATTTCGAGTAGATTAATTTATCGGCCATCTTAATTTTGAATTTCATAATAGCACTGTACTCTTTGTAATATTCAAAATTTTCGGCCAAATCGATAGCCCAAAAATAGAGCGACTTTTTAATCCCCGACAACTCTTTCCCTTTGGCAACAAAACCGTCGTACACTTTTTCTAAAAGTCGCGGTACCGAATTAAACATATGCGGTTTAATCTCTTTAATTGCACTTACAATTTGCCCCATATTGCTTACATAATAAACGCCCATTCCTTTATATTGAAAGTGGTAATTTACACTGCGCTCGTAAACATGGCAAAGCGGCAGAAAACTAATTACATGGTGCTCTTTCCCCAGATGATGCATGTGCGAATGGGTTACAAAATTCGACACCAGATTTTCGTGTGTTAACATTACTCCTTTCGGAACTCCGGTTGTTCCTGAAGTGTAAATTAACGTAGCTAAATCTTCGGTCAAAATGGAGTCTTTTATCTTATTTAAACCGGCTTCGAGTTCTTGTTGTTTCGATTTGCCAAGCTCTAAAATCTCATTAAAATTCTTTGCTCCTTCAACCTCATCAAACGAGTACAGCAAATCTAACCCGTCGATTAAATTTACAAGTGGTTCTATCTTTTTAAAGAGTTTTTTATCGCCAACAATTATCATTTTTACCTCGGCGTGTTTTAAAATGTACTTGTATTCGTCTTCGCCAATGGTTGGGTAAATAGGAACATGCACCACCCCGGTCATGGACATGGCCATATCGGCAAAATTCCACTCTGGGCAGTTTGGAGTTACTGTTGCTATTTTATCGCCTTTTTTTAATCCCAGAGCCATTATTCCCAGGGCAAATTGGTGCGATTTTTCGTTATACTCTTCGGTTGAATAGGTGTACCATTTCCCGTCTTTTTTACCTCCCAAAGCATCTTTTCGTGGAAACTCCTGCATGTATCGTTCAAGAATATCGAATGTGCGTGTAACTTTAACTCCCATAATTCTAATTTAAGTTTTGAATAACAACCAAATATAATAGTTTTGATTGGCTCCGTTTTCAATGATAGATTTTCATCAAATCTAACCGGGCTATTTATATCTATTCCAAATAATTATAATATACTGAGTTTAAGAATGTTGCAGTAGCAGTTTTCGAATATCAAATCAATAGATTCCAGTAGTCCAATATTATGTAAAATATACGAGTTCTATTTTCCTGTTTTTTGTTTCTCGAATTTCGCGTTATTAATGTATGCCCAAATAACTAATGCAGCAAGAATAAAAACAATAACAGGGACAGCAGGATTGATACCGTTTGCTGCACCTTTTCCATACGAATGGAGTCCGGTTAGGTAATAATTTACACCAAAATAGGTCATTATTACCGAAGTAAAACCAAGCAACGTAGCCACATTAAAATTGAATTCACCTTTTAACGACGGGATTAACCGCATATGCACAATAAACGAATAGACAACAATAGTAATTAACGACCAGGTTTCTTTTGGGTCCCAGCCCCAATAACGGCCCCAGCTTTCGTTTGCCCAAATGGCTCCGAGAAAAGTACCAATGGTTAAAAAATAGAGACCAACGGTAGCCGACATCTCGTTAATGGTTGTAAGCTGCTCGATAAAACCGGTAACTTTTGTCTCGTTCGGCTCTTTTCGCATAACAATTAAAACAAGAACTAAAATTCCCAGAAAAGCGCTAAGTCCGATAAAACCATAACTTGCTGTAATTACAGCCACATGTATGGTTAGCCAATACGATTTCAGCACCGGCACGAGATTGGTTACTTCGGGATTCATCCAACTTAAATGCGCTACAAAAAGAGCAATCCCCGATAAAAAAGCAGCAGTACCCACAACCATCGGATATTTCCGGCCAAATATTAGTCCGGCTAACATGGCTGCCCACGCAACATATACTACCGACTCGTAGCCATTGCTCCAGGGGGCGTGTCCCGAAATGTACCAACGCACCAGCAATCCGGCAGAATGAATGGAAAATATAAGAAATATCCCCCAGAAAAAACCAAAACGCAAAAATTCAGGCAGTTGTTTTTGCCTGAAAATGTTTACAAAAAGAATAAACAGGAGTGCAAATCCAAAAATCAGATAAAAAGGGAAAATACGTTTGAACGGATTTACTTTATTGTATAAAATTTCAACACTTTTTCTCGACTCGGAGAGGAGCAGATTATTGCCAAATTTCTGTTGAAAGTTAGCTACTGCCTGTAAAACCTGAATCGACTCTTCAGCCTTGTTCTCAGAAATGTCTGATAATAGCAGTTTAAAC
>JALUZN010000074.1 GCA_027011835.1 Draconibacterium sp.
CGAAGCTCTGATAATAATTTCGGCCATTTCATCTTCCAGATATTTCTGAATGGCACGTTTTAATGGTCGAGCTCCAAATTGTGGGTCGTAACCTTTTTCGGCAATGAAATCTTTTGCTGCCGGCGAAATTTTTAATTTATAATTTAACGCTTTAACCCGTTTATATAAATCTTCAATTTCAATATCAATAATTTTATTAATATGCTTCTTCTCTAACTGATTGAAAACGATAACATCGTCAATACGATTTAAAAACTCAGGTGCAAATGCCTTTTTCAATGCTTTTTGAACCACATATTTTGCGTGCTCGTTATCGTCTTGGGGACTGTTGCCACTAACAAAACCAACTCCTCTTCCAAAATCTTTCAACTGGCGCGAACCAATGTTCGAGGTCATTATAATTATTGTATTTCTAAAATCTACCTTGCGCCCCAAACTGTCGGTTAATGCACCTTCGTCGAGAAGCTGCAAAAGAAGATGAAATACATCGGGATGAGCTTTTTCTATTTCATCGAGCAAAACAACCGAGTAGGGTTTTCTGCGAACCTTTTCGGTTAGTTGTCCTCCCTCTTCGTAACCAACGTATCCGGGAGGCGCTCCAACCATTCTCGACACCGAGAATTTCTCCATATATTCACTCATATCAATTCGTATTAACGAATCGATACTATCGAACAAATGTGTGGCGAGTACTTTTGCCAGTTGTGTTTTTCCTACTCCGGTAGGTCCTAAAAATATAAACGAACCAATGGGCCGGTTCGGGTCTTTCAATCCGGCGCGGTTACGTTGAATTGCCTTAACAATTTTCGAAATGGCTTCATCCTGTCCAATTACCTTGCCTTTTAAATCTTTGCCCATGCTCATTAAGCGTTTGCTTTCGGCTTGAGCTATTCGTTGAACCGGAACTCCCGACATCATTGCCACAACTTCGGCCACTTTGTGTTCATCAACAATTTCACGATGATTGACCAACTCTTTTTCCCAACGCTCTTTTTCGTCGTCGAGTTTTTGTAGCAAATTCTTTTCTTTATCGCGGAAATTAGCTGCTAACTCAAAATTCTGACTTTTTACTGCTGCTATTTTTTCCTCTTTTATCTTTTCAATTTTCTCTTCGAGTTTCAGAATATTTTCAGGAACATTAATATTTGTAATGTGAACCCGCGAACCTACCTCGTCGAGAGCATCAATAGCTTTGTCGGGCAAAAAGCGGTCGGTAATGTAGCGGGCAGTTAGTTTTACGCAACTTTCAATGGCCTCGGGCAGGTATTCAACATTGTGGTGGTCTTCGTACCTTACCTTAATATTATTTAATATTTCAATGGTCTCATCAATCGATGTTGGTTCAACCATAACTTTTTGAAAGCGTCGCTCGAGTGCGCCGTCTTTTTCGATATGCTGACGATACTCGTCTAAAGTTGTTGCCCCTATACATTGAATGTCGCCGCGTGCCAAAGCCGGTTTAAGCATATTTGCCGCATCCAACGAACCGGTTGCTCCACCTGCTCCCACAATGGTATGAATTTCGTCGATAAACAGAATAACATTATCAACTTTGGCAAGTTCATTTAAAATTGCTTTCATTCGCTCTTCGAACTGGCCGCGGTATTTTGTTCCGGCAACAATCGATGCAACATCTAAACTAACTACACGTTTTTCGAACAAAATACGCGATACTGTTTTGTTTACAATGCGAATTGCAAGTCCTTCGGCAATGGCCGATTTACCCACGCCGGGCTCGCCAATTAATATTGGATTGTTCTTTTTTCTTCTACTTAATATTTGTGCCAATCGTTCAATCTCCCGCTCTCTTCCCACAATCGGGTCTAAACTATTCTCTTCTGCCAGTTTGGTAATATCAATACCAAAGTTGTCCAACACCGGCGTGTCCGATTTTGAATGGCCGCCGCCTGCTCCTTTTTTAGGAGTTTGCGGACGCGGTTGTCCTTTCGAAAACGAATCGCCAAATTCGTCTTCCTCGCTCTCCGGAAAGTCCGATTTCATCTCAACTCCTTTATAGTTTTGAAGTTGAGTTTTTATTGTATAGTAACTCACTCCAAATTCCATTAACAAGCGGGTAATTATATTGTCGCTATCTTTTAAAATGGCAAGTAATAAATGAGCACTGTTTACGGTTGTGCTTTTAAGCGCGCGTGCCTCGAGGTAGACAAGTTTTAATGATTTCTCGGTTGATTTGAGCATCATTACATCTGCCTTCTGATTAATCTCCCTGTCGGTCTTTATTTTCTTTTCAACTAACTGTTTTATTTCGGCTAAATCGACCCCCGAGTTTTCGAGTATGTCGGTCGCAATTCCTTCTCCATCGCGCAAAATGCCAAGAAACAGATGCTCCTGTCCAATAAAATCGTTTCCCAGCCGAATCGCTTCTTCACGGCTGTATCCTATAATATCTTTTATTCTTGGTGAAAATTGTGAGTCCATATATATTTAAAAATTTCTATCGTTATAAGCAAAAATTATTCCTAAGCGTTCGAAATATAAAATTACTCAAAAAAACAGTGTTAATTCAGTGCTTTTGTCAGAAGTTATTAAAATTCAGAAAAAGCTACTGAATTATTGACAGTTGAAATGTTAATAACTCCTTATTACTATGGTGTTAAATCGGCTGATAAAATACCTTTTTTGACAGATGATTTTACTATTTTTGTGAGGTTTTTAAAATTGCAAATTAAGTTTAAAAGAGATATAAATGAGTGAAGGAGAAAAAATTATCAGAATAAACATCGAAGAGCAGATGAAGTCTGCTTATATCGATTATTCAATGTCGGTAATTGTATCGCGTGCGCTACCCGATGTGCGCGATGGATTAAAACCGGTTCATCGTCGTGTTTTGTTCGGGATGAATGAATTGGGAATGTTCTCAAACAAAGCATATAAAAAATCAGCCAGGATTGTGGGAGAGGTGTTAGGAAAGTATCACCCGCACGGCGATTCATCGGTATATTTTGCAATGGTTCGTATGGCACAAGAGTGGTCGTTACGTTACCCAATGATTGATGGCCAGGGAAACTTTGGTTCTGTCGATGGCGACAGTCCGGCAGCAATGCGTTATACCGAAGCAAGAATGGCAAAAATTGCTGAACAAACACTGGCCGATTTAGATAAAAATACGGTTGACTTTCAACCCAATTTCGACGAGTCGTTAAACGAACCAACAGTTCTGCCAACCCGAATTCCACAACTATTGGTAAACGGAACATCGGGAATTGCTGTTGGAATGGCAACAAATATGGCTCCGCATAACCTTTCCGATACTATTGATGCCATTGTTGCATACATCGACAATAAAGACATTGATATTCAGGATTTAATTGAAATAATTATTGCTCCCGACTTTCCTACAGGTGGTATTATATATGGGTATCAGGGGGTAAAAGATGCCTATGAAACAGGAAGAGGCCGAGTAGTTATTCGCGGAAAAGCACATATTGAAAATGAAGGAGGACGCGAGAAAATAGTAATTACCGAAATTCCTTATCTCGTGAATCGGGCTGAAATGATTCAGAAAACAGCCGATTTGGTGAATGAAAAGAAAATTGAAGGAATTTCGAATGTAAACGACGAATCGGACAGAGACGGAATGCGCGTAGTTTACGATTTAAAACGCGATGCAATGAGCAACGTAGTTTTAAATAAACTCTACAAATATACAGCACTTCAAAGTTCGTTTAGTATAAATAGTATTGCACTGGTTGCCGGACGACCAAAATTACTGAATCTTAAAGAGTTAATTCATTATTTTGTTGAACATCGTCACGATGTGGTAACGCGCCGCACACAGTACGAACTGGAGCAGGCCGAAAAACGCGCCCATATTTTAGAGGGATTAATTATTGCCAGCGACAACATCGACGAGGTAATAAAAATTATTCGTGCATCGTCGACTCCCGAAGAAGCTCGTGGAAAATTAATAGAGCGGTTCGAATTGAGCGATATTCAGTCGCGTGCAATTGTTGAAATGCGGTTAAGACAATTAACCGGACTGGAACAAGATAAATTGCGTGCAGAATATGACGCAATAATGAAACAAATCGAGCATTTGAAAAGCATTCTTGCCGACATTACACTCCGAATGGAAATTGTTAAAGAGGAGTTGCTCGAAATTAAAGCAAAATTTGGCGATGAAAGAAGGTCTGAATTAGTTCCGAATGCCGAAGAGTTTAATCCTGAAGATTTTTATGCCGACGAAGAGATGGTAATTACCATCTCGCATTTAGGATATATTAAGCGTACACCGCTTACCGAATTCAGAACACAAGGCAGGGGAGGAGTAGGCTCGAAAGGCAGCACCACCCGCGATGAAGATTTCCTCGAACATATTATTATTGCATCGATGCACAACACACTCTTGCTGTTTACCGAAAATGGCAAATGTTACTGGCTTAAAGTTTATGAAATTCCTGAAGGAACAAGAGCATCGAAAGGACGTGCAATTCAGAATATTTTAAACATTGCTCCCGACGATAAAGTGCTGACATTTATAAACGTTAAAACGTTGGCCGACAAAGAGTTTATTAATAATAACTATATTATTCTTGCCACCAAGAAAGGAATTATTAAGAAAACAACTTTAGAAGCTTATTCACGACCACGTCAGAATGGAGTTAATGCAATTACAATAAAAGAGGGCGACCAGTTGCTCGAAGCACGTTTAACCAACGGAAACAGCCAGGTAATGTTGGCCGTTAAATCGGGTAAGGCAATTCGCTTCCCCGAAGAGATTGTTCGCCCCATAGGAAGAACAGCGTCGGGAGTTCGTGGAATACGTTTAGGTAGCGACACCGATGAAGTTATTGGCATGATTTGTGTTCAGGACGAAAATGAAGACATTTTGGTTGTTTCTGAAAATGGCTACGGAAAACGTTCTAAAATAGATGATTACCGGATTACAAATCGCGGAGGAAAAGGCGTTAAAACAATTAATATTACCGAAAAAACAGGAAAATTAATTGCAATAAAAAGCGTGTCAGACGATAACGATTTAATGATTATTACACATAATGGAATTACAATTCGTCTGGCTGTCAGCTCAATCTCTATTTTAGGAAGAGCAACGCAGGGAGTTAAAGTTATTAATCTGAAAGGCGATAATACCATTGCTTCGGTAGCAAGAGTTAACGCCGTAGAAGATGTTGACGAAGAAAATGCCGAAAATATGGGAAACGAGGAAAATAATAGTAACCAAGAAAATAATACAGAAGAGAAATAAATTGTTGATTTTTAACCCACTTCTTTGAATAAGTAGGTTTAAACATATATTTTTACAGCGAAAATTAATTTTAAATTTAAAATAATGAAAAGAATAGTTATTCTATTAGTCTTTGTATTAAGTGTTTCCGGAGCTTTTGCACAAAAAGGAAAGGTAACCAGCGCACAAAACATGAAAGATGCCGGGAAGCTTGAAAAAGCGGTGCAGTTAATTGAATTGACAATTGACCCTGCAAATCCTAAATCCGAAAAAACTCTTCCATGGCCAAAAACATGGGAAGTTCGTGGAGAAATTTATCAGGCAGTCTATGAGTCGAAAGATGAGAAAGCTAAACAATTAAGTGATGACCCGTTAGGAGTTGCTTTTGAATCGTACAAAAAAGCTTTAGAGCTCGACACTAAAGGTAAATCGGCAAAAAGTATAAAAATAAAACTGACATTACTTACAAACGATTTGACCAATCAGGCAGTTGAGGCTTTTCAGGCAGGCGATTTCGATAAAGCTTTAAAATCGTTCGAAACTGTTCTTGCGATTCAAGATATCGATGTTGTTAAAGAAGACAATCCAAATGCAATTGATACTGTAATTATATTTAATACAGGTTTAGCAGCGTCGAATGCTAAAGAATACGATAAGGCAATTAATTACTACAAAGAAGCTGCTAAATATGGTTACAATGGATCACGCACTTGGCTTGCAATTGCAAATGCATACCAACAAAAAGGCGACACATTGGGCTCGCTCGACGTTTTAAAAGAGGCATTTCAAAAATACCCTGAAGACAATGATGTTGTTACAAGTATGATTCAGATTTATATGCAAATGGACAAGTCTGATGAAGCACTGAAATATTTAAAACTTGCTATTAAACAAGATCCAACAAATGTAACATACTATTTTGCTCAAGGCGCTTTATACGAAAAAATTCTTAATGAGGAGAAAGCAATAGAGTCTTATAAAGAAGCAATTGAGGTAGATCCTACATTTTTTAATGCCTACTATAATCTTGGAACACTTTATTATAACAAAGGTGTGAAACAGGAAAATATTGCTTACAAAGTACCGCCAAATGAAAATGAAAAATATTTGGCTGAAAAGAAAAAGGCTGACGTTTGGTTTAATAAAGCTTTACCATATATGGAAAAATGCAATGAATTAAATCCAAAAGATGTATCGACTTTAGAAGCATTAAAAAGTATTTATTACCGTTCAAAAGACATGGATAAATACAATGCAATTTTAGAGCAGTTAGGACAGTAAAAATCAAATAATAAAAAGGAGGGTTAAAACTCTCCTTTTTATATATAAATCATATTAAACATAATATCAATTATAGGACTAACGTGTTTATATTGAAATAATGCTTCTTTAGCAGTTTGCTGTGGAATTACGTTCAATCCGTCAACTGACGGATGGTTTGTATGAAATCAGATATTCGACAGGTACTATTGAATATCGGTACGATTTTATGTAAAAGTTTATACAGTGTTCATTGGAATGTATTTTTCCTATAATTCAACATTATGTCTGCACTCATTCTTCGCTTGCCTTTGCCAATCAGCTTATCTGGTCAATAATTCAAATTACCTGTCTTTTCTTTTTCGCTTTTCGCGCATTTGTTAAATGTAGATAAATTACTAATCTCTTATCTCAGGCTTTAAGAGCTAATTTATCAGGTACGATTCAATTCTTTTGTAATACTATGTCATTCAAATCAATAGTTGAACCTTGATTAAATTTAGCTAATAATAAATTTGATAATGCATTACATTAGTAAATAACGCTCTTAAATCGAAATTGTTGAATAATTTAAATAGTTAACTATTTGACTAATTGTTTGTTTATTAGCATTATAATCGACATCTTTGATAGAAATCGAATAAACAAAGTTATGAAAATTGGATGCCGGGAGTTAATAATTCTTAATAAGCCGGCGACAAAGGGGTGTATATTTCAATCTAGTATAATAATAATTTTGACTGCTCTCCACGATTGCGACTACGTTACAATCACCCCTCCCCTCTCTTCACGAAGAGAGAGTCCTAAGAATGAATTCAGATATTAAGCTGAATGATATACGAACAGAATGAGCCTTAAAAGTCTGGAAGACAGTACATAGTAGCTCAATGTATTCTCCCAAAGTGATGCTAATAGTGCATTGGGATATCCGCGAAGCGATTCCCTTTGGGACTTTAAAAACTAAAATTATTATTACGATGAACCATTTATTGCAAATATTGGCACATAGGATAATGATTAAAGAAGTACTTCTTTTTTCTTGTCTTGTGTTTTTATACTTTTTGTCTTGAATCTAATC
>JALUZN010000075.1 GCA_027011835.1 Draconibacterium sp.
CTATTATGAAAAAACTTACATTCTCTTTACTATTTGTATTCGTTATTTTCTCTGTAACAAAAGCTCAGGTGTCTATAAATGCCGACGGAGCAAGTGCAAATCCAAAAGCAATGCTCGATGTAAAGTCGAATAGTAAGGGCTTGCTTATTCCACGAATGACCACAGCCGAAAGGACAACACTTTTTAACTCATTAACTGACGATGAAATTGGTATGTTGGTATTCGATACCGATGTAAAGTTTTTCTTTGTTTATCTTGGAACTACTTTACAAGCAGCAAAACTAAATGAAGGAGTGATGTCTAAGTTGGAAGACCAAGATGGTGATACTAAAATAGAAGTTGAAAAAACAGCAGACGACGATATCATATATTTTACGACAAGAGACACTAATTTCTTTAAAATGAAATCGGGGCGATTGGAAGTATTAAATACTGGTAATTCTGTTTTTATTGGGGAAAATGCAGGATTGAATGATGATTTGACAAATAATATGAATGTTTTTATAGGAGACATCTCAGGAGAGGATAATACAGAGGGACAGGCCAATACCGGAGTAGGAAGAGGAACATTAAATAAAAACACTACTGGCGGTGGAAATTCTGCTTTTGGTGTATCTGCATTGTTTAATAATACAACAGGAATATTTAATACAGCAGTTGGAACATATTCTCTTTATACCAGTGAAACGTCGCAATATTGTACTGCTATTGGTTATAGATCCTGTTATAACACTATTTCAGCCGGGGCAAATGTTGGTATAGGAAGTTATTCGCTATACAGTAATAAAAGCAGTGACAATTTAGTAGCGGTAGGTGATTCTGCATTATATCTGATTGGTAGTGTTACATCGTTAGGTCATTATGGAGAGAGTAATACTGCTATTGGGGCAAGTTCCCTTCGTTATAATAGGAATGGTTATTCTAACACTTCACTGGGTTATATGTCGCTATATTATGTAACAGGAAACAATAACATAGGAATTGGAGCCAATGCCGGTGATAATCTCACAGATGGAGATAATAATATTATAATTGGCACAAATTTGGACGCCCCAAATGCAACAGCTTCTAATCAATTGTATATTGGAGGTGGAATTTATGGCAATTTAAGTACAGGAGATATTGGTATTGGAACTACTGCTCCTGCAGGGAAGTTACATGTTTACGAATCGACTGGAGATGTTTCGTCAATTATTGAATCTGCAAGTGGAGCTGCTTATCAGCAATTAAGAGCCTCAGGTAATGCTATTGCAACTATTGAATCGGCAAATGATGTTGCTTCATTGCATATAAAATCGGGTACTGGAGTAAATTCAAATGTAGCATATTATTCTGGAGGTAATATTGGCGCTTATGCTGGTTATAATGTTGCTCAAGATGCTTTTTATATTTATAAAGGTGGAAATGTATTTTTTAAAAATGGTGGTATTTTGCCGGATGGGAATAAAACTAGAAACTTAGGAGTCAGTCTTACTGCCGCTTGGAATAATATTTATTGTGATGATTTAATAGAACAAGGATCAGCGGCTTTTTCTGATAGAAGTGTAACAGATGAAATTCTTCTATTTCCTCCAATAGCAAAGAAAGAAGGTGATTTTGATTATATGACAGAAAAAGGTCTTGAAGAGTTAAATCCAGATTTCTTACCTCCAGCTTTGCAGGAAGATAATGGCATATTAATAGGTGAAATGACCACTTACAATTACAAAGCCAACTACGAGCAGCAAGTACAAATAGAAGAGCTTAAAAAGCTGGTAGAGCAGTTAATTTCGGAAAACAAGAGTTTACAGAAAAAGGTTAAACGAATTGAAAGGAGAACTCGTTCGAAAAGATAATTTGCGTTTTGTGGTTTTAATTTTTGTAATTAGCCACGAATGTTTTACTTAATTTATAAAGGTTTAAGATGTAAAACTCGTCGGAGGTAATTCCGGTATTAGTGTATTCTTAAACCTTTTTTGTTTTCCCAAATTCCTTTAAAAAGTATTGTTTTAGGGAAATTATACAATTTGAAAACAACTTATTCTTGAGTAGAAATACCCGAATTCAAAAAAAACTATTTAAAAATAATTGTACGAACAATCTCCTCGCCTGCCCGCTCGTTAATTTTACGTTTTATCTCTTCGCGCATCATAAACAGCTCGTTTTTAACCACCGCCGAACTGATGGTAACATAAAGTACTTGGTTGCTGATATATATTTTGGTTGTATAGTGTGCAATGGTTTTTCCAAGCAAATCTTCCCACGACTGAACCACGTCGACTTCTTTAAGTTTTCGTTCAATTTGTACCTCTTTAATGTACTCTTTTAAAACTTCGCCTAACGACTGTGTATTGCTTCTTCTCATTATACTAATTCCACTTTTCCGGCATCGACATTAAAAATTCGAAAGTCGGTATCCATTCGCTGAATAATTGAGTCTAAATGTTCGCGATTGGTATCGGTTAAAAATATCTGACCAAACTGTTCGCCCGCTACCACCCTTACAATTTGCTCTACCCGTTGTTGGTCGAGCTTGTCGAAGACATCGTCGAGCAAAAGGATTGGTTTAACGCCCGAAATCTCTTTTACAAAGTCGAATTGAGCCAATTTAAGTGCAACAAGGTACGTTTTTTTCTGTCCTTGCGACCCCATTTTTTTTATGCCATAATCGCCAATATAATAGACCAAATCGTCTTTATGAATTCCTTGGGTTGTATATTGTGTTATCCGGTCTTTTGGCAACGACTCGTTTAAAAGTTCTTCGAAACTCTTTTCGTATAGTCCCGATTGGTGCACCAAACTTACTGTTTCGTTTCCCTGCGAAATAAAAGAGTAATATTTCTGAAAAACCGGAATAAGTTTTTCAACAAATTGTTTTCGCTGTTCGTGAATCCGGTTTCCGTGTTCTATCAGTTTTGCGTCCCACACCTCGAGCAAACCGGCATCGAAACTGCGCTCGGCAGCAAAATGTTTTAACAGGTTATTTCGTTGAAGCAGTGCCCGGTTGTATTTTAACAGGTCGGTTAAATAGTTTTGGTTGTATTGCGAAATAACACCGTCCATAAACTTCCGGCGCTCGTCGCTACCGCCCAAAATCAGGTTTGTATCCGAAGGGGTAATCATAACAAGTGGCAGAAGTCCAATGTGGTCGATTAGTTTTTTATACACTTTTGAATTGCGTTTAAACTGCTTTTTTTGGCCTTTTTTCATTCCCACCGAAATTTCCTCTGCCGAGTCGAGTCGCCTATATTTTCCGTTCAGCATAAAAAAAGACTCGTTGTGGTTTATATTCAACTGATCGGTTGAATTAAAAAAACTTTTACAAAACGAAAGGTAATAAACTGCATCGAGCAAATTGGTTTTGCCTGCACCGTTTCGGCCAATAAAACAGTTTAGTTTTGGCGAAAGCTCGATACTCGCATCATAAATATTTTTATAATTTACTATTGAAATATTTTTGATATGCATAATTTATTCATTTCAATTTTCGAAATACAAAACTAATTAAAAACCGCTGACAAAGTAGAAGTGTTAACAAAAACCGTTAATAACACTCTAATGTTGATTAATATTAAAAAAAGTAGCATCATATTCAGTACGGTTCTGAAAAAAAAACTATTTTTGCGGCACAATTTTGAATACGAATAAAAATGGCAAAAGAGAAAACGCATCAGGAAGATAACTTACAAGAGCTTGAAAGTGTATTAACCAGAACGGAACAGTTTATTGAAGACAACCAAAAAACAATTACCTACGTTGTTGCAGGAATTATTTTTGTAGTAGTTGCTTTTCTAGGGTTTAATAAGTTTTATCTGCAACCGCAGGAAGACGAAGCACTGTCGCAAATGTTTATGGCAGAGAATTATTTCGAAAAAGACTCGTTTAATCTGGCCATTAACGGCGATGGAAACTACCTCGGGTTTTTAGATATTATTGAAGATTACGGAATGACAAAATCGGCAAACCGTGCAAAATACTACACCGGTATTTCGTATTTGCATTTGGGCGATTACGAAACAGCAATTGAATATTTAAAAGATTTTGATACCGACGATTTACTGCTGGCTCCTATTTCGGAAGGTGCTCAGGGCGACGCATTGGTTGAATTGGGAGAAACAGAAAAAGCATTAAAACACTACAAAAAAGCGTATTCGCTTACCAACAACGAATTAACAACTCCTGTTTATATGATGAAAGCAGCCGGTTTGTTAGAGTCGATGGACGAGTTGGAAGATGCACTTTCGTTGTATCAGGAAATTAAAGATAAATATCCAACATCGGCCGAGGGTACAAGTATCGACAAATATATTGCCCGTGTGAAACTGAAGTTAAGTTAAAAGAATACTTTATAGGAATTACAACCCCTCTTCTCGAGGGGTTTTTTATTGAATAAAATGGCAACAAAAGATTTATCGCAGTACGATATAAATTCGGTTCCTTCGGCAAAAAAAATGCGCTTTGGTGTTGTTGTGGCCGAGTGGAATTACGAAATTACTTCGGCTTTGGCCGACGGTGTTTTAAAAACATTAAAAAAACACGGTGCAACCGACAATAATATTTCGATTAAATATGTGCCGGGAACGTTTGAACTTCCGCTTGGAGGACAGTTTTTTGCCGAATTAGATAATGTTGATGCCGTTATTTTGCTTGGTTGCGTAATTCAGGGAGAAACGCGCCATTTCGATTACATTTGCGAAGCGGTTTCGCAAGGAACAAAAGATTTAAATTTGAAATACAATATGCCATTTATTTTTGGCGTTTTAACCACCAACAACAAACAGCAGGCACTCGACCGTGCGGGAGGCAAACACGGCAATAAAGGCGACGAAGCAGCAGTTACTGCCATAAAAATGGTTAAGCTGAAAGAGTCGTTTTTGTAGCCCACACAAGCACTCCATTTTAATTGTCGGAGAACATTTTCGCAAACCGGTTTCGCATACAACAAAAAGGGCTTACAAAATGCAAGCCCCTTAATTAATAACTAAATCAAACCTTGAATAATCAACCTCTTCCGTGACCACGACCACGTTGAGACCTTCTCTCTTCCAGATATTTTTCGTATTTCTTAAACTGCTCATCAGTCAACACTTTTTTCATCTCTTTGTTTTGCTCTTTACGAAGTTTTGTAAAGTTGGCACGCATCTCTTCGCGCGAACCGTTACCACTCTGCATCTCTTCGCGCAATTCAGCAATTTTATTGGCTCCTTTTAAAACTATTTCGTACACTTTGGGCTCCTGCTCGTTGCTTAAATCGAGTACTTTCTTTAGTTCAGCAGTCTGTTTCTTTGCACTTTTTACCGGGTCGAAACTCCCCTGCCCGCCTCGGTTCTGAGCCATCGAAAATGTGGTTCCCAGAATTAAAATCATAATTAGTCAAACCTGAAAAAGTCGATAATATTTAAGTTGAAGATTTTTGAATAGTATTTGTTTTAGGGTGTAAAAAAATCGAAACAGGTCAAAAATAATTTGAG
>JALUZN010000076.1 GCA_027011835.1 Draconibacterium sp.
TTCGGTTTGCATCGCTTTCTCCCCCTCTAATTGGATTTACTAATTCGCGATAAACTCCTGCGTGAACCGTAATTGTGTCGCCCGGAAAAGCAAATTCGACTGCCCGGTTGATGGTTTTAAATGGTTTTATTGCCGAGCCATTGTTTGTATCGTTTCCGGTTACCGAAACGTGGTATTCTTTTGCCGAAATAAATAGTGAAATCGAAAAAAGAAGAACAGACAGATAGAATTCTTTCATAAAAAAGTAGTTTAGTTTTTCAATACTTAGTTAAATTTTTGTTTCTCGCAAAGCCTCAAAATCGCAAAAATCTGATTTTCAACAAATTACGATAACTGCCTTGTGTCTTGCAACTTTCTGTTTATGAGGCATTTATAAAAACACACCGAACTATTAGTTTTTAAAGTTATAAAAAAATAATCGGGTTAAAACGATTCTGTTTTATCGCGGAACCCGAAATGCACAAAAAGAATATAGAGAATTATGTATTGAATAAATTCATTTAGAGAATGAAGCTCAATGCTTACGGGGAGCAGATGAAACTATTTTTGGTTAATATCTTTACACTATTCTGTTACGAGAGATAAAACAAAAACTATATTTGCAATAAATCTTTTACAATGAAAATTCTGATGGTTTTGACTGCTGTTTTTCCTCCCGATTCGAGAGTTGAAAAAGAAGCCAGAAGCTTGTCCGAAAATGGTCATAATATTCATATTGTCTGTTATTCAAAGGGGGCAGAACCACAATTTGAGGAATTAGATTATTGTACCATTCACCGGCTGAACGTTAGTAATTTTTTTAAAAACAAGTGGAGTGCACTTGCATTGATCTCTCCTGTTTTTTTTAATAAATGGAGACGAAGCATTAATCGGTTATATGCAAAATATGAGTTTGATGCCATACACATTCACGATTTACCTCTTAGTAAAGTTGGGTACTATTTTAAGAAAAAATACAACTGTAAACTGGTGTGCGACCAACATGAGTTTTACAGTAACTGGATAACCGAGACTGCCCATATGAATAGCCGGTTGGGAAAAATTATTTCGAAATTCTCTGACTGGGAAAAGTATGAACGGAACTATTTAAAGCTGGCTGACCTTGTTATTACAGTTGCTAAACCTCTCGAATTAAATTATATAAAAAAGTATAATATCGAAAGAATTGTTACTGTACCCAATACACCAACAAAAAGAATTTTTAATAATGAGAACATTAATGTTGAAATTATTGAAAAATACAAAGATTACTTTACTCTTTTTTATGCCGGAGGAATAGATATCTTGAGAGGAATTGAAACAGCAATTATTGCATTAGAAGAGATTAAAAAAAGGATTCCTAATGTTAAATTGCTTTTGGGAGGAAAAATTAGTAGCCCTTTTAATCCGTTTAAAATTGCAGAACAACACCACGTTCTCAACCATTTAGAGTTTGTTGGGTGGATTGATGAAGAGATGCTCCCCTCGTACATTTCAGCAAGCCAAATCTGTTTTTTTACTCCACCTGCCAATCGCGATGAGATAAACAAAACCATTGCAACTAAAATATACCAATATGCAATTATGCAAAAACCAATAATTGTAAGTAATGCCGAAATGATGAAAAAATTTGTTGAAAGCAACAATTTGGGCATTGCAATAGAAGCAGGTAATTCTCACGCATTTGCCAAAGCTGTATTCAGAGTTTTTGATAATAAATTTATTGTGCCATCTAATTTTGTATTTTCTAATCTTTTTGGGGAAGATACAGTTAACCCATTAATTCGCGGATATGCTTCAAATAGATAGTTTTTCGCGTTGTTGTGAACAATACTAACTTTGCCTGTTTATCCGAAAACTTAAATGGATTGAGTATTAATACGGCATTATAAGGCTGGTATTAGTTCAACTCCCAATAAATTCTGTTGTTTAAGATATAATCATACATTTCGTCGAAAAGTAAAAGTTCAATGTCGAGAATATCGTTATAATTAACTCGAGGAACAGAAGTATTGTTTAAAACACAACCGTGCGGACACTCGAAAGTAAAAGCCATTGTTCCCGAAATATGGTGAACGGCACTAATTAAATTAAAAGTTGTATGCAACGAGTTTTCGTCTTCGGGTTGCGGAGTCCAAAAACCATCATCGGCAACATGGTCGATACCTGCTTTTTTATATCTGTTATTTACAGCTATTGCAAGATTGTGAACACGCTTTTTCTGAAACATTGGAATGTAGGCAGGTTGTAAAATTATAGGGTGGTTTTCGTGCGAATGCAGCGAGACAGTAATATCGGGAGCTTCGGTGCGTGCAATCTCCAAAATTGCTTTGGTCTCTTTTGCCATCGGATTAAAATATTCATCTTGCATAATATTAATTCCGTTGTCGTTAAAGTAGGCCCCTAAAATTCCTACGTCGCCTTTCATGGGGTGTACAGCTTTTGCTCCGGGCCAGCCATAAAAACTTCCGTCTTTTCGGGTGCCTTGTCCGTATTTTGTCATTATATCGGTTGGTAATCCTAAAAAAGTGTTATACGGACAACGTTGTCGCCCGTCGGGATTTGCACAGGGAATAATAATTGTTCGGCATTTATTAATTTTCTCTTTTAGCTCAGGCCATTCTTTTCCACGGTAGTCTTTTCCTGTTTCGGCAATATGAATCAGGTTAACCATCCCCACAATGTTTTCAACCTCCTGTCCGTGAACCGGCCCGATAAAAAAGAGAACCGGTTTTGTCGACTTATCCTTTTGGGCATAGTATGCCGGATTTCGAGCTGCCACGGCCGAGTTGTAATTTGCCTGCGATTTAAAATCGTCTTTCTCGCCGTAATAAACGGCATAAATCGGTCTTCCTCCGGGAGAAACAGCAATTGTTTTCACTTCTCCTGCCTTCACTTTTTCTATTTCTGACTGAACATCGGAAAGTTTCGATTTGAAAAACTGTGGAATATCTGTTCGGTTGGGTGGGTCGCCGGCTTCAGGTTTTATTTGAGAGAAAAGCGGACTGGCAAAAAAAGTAAGTGCCAGAACAATTAAGAAAAAACTTTTATTCTTTTTCATACAATTCGGTTTTAGCGATTGTGAAGAGATAACCAAACTGTTTCGACTCGTTTTTATTCCTTCACAAACCAGTAATTGATTATCTATCCGAAAGATAGGAATAAATTTATGGAGATTGAATTATATTTCTATATCCTTTGCCGTTGGCTTCAGCCAACGGATTTATGGAATGCCAAAAACATTTGGGCTTCAGCCCTGAATAATTTGTATTTAAAAAATATGATTTTGATGGAATTTGAGCCCGGA
The DNA here is from genome assembly GCA_027011835.1 of Draconibacterium sp. Classification (GTDB taxonomy): domain Bacteria; phylum Bacteroidota; class Bacteroidia; order Bacteroidales; family Prolixibacteraceae; genus Draconibacterium. The sequence goes on from JALUZN010000076.1 coordinate 3,287, forward strand.
GATTAATTATTGATTTCATTATCCGTCCCTTAAAAGGGACGGCAAAGGATATTCTTGCAAAATTATTATCATACTCATGATTTTGAATTGCTGATTTAAAATGCGGTTCGCTCCAAAGGAATCGTTTTGCGAGAAATTGCATTACCCATTCTTTTACACCATGCTTTAGCTTGGTGGTGTGCAAGTTCCAGATTTTTTGGCTTAAGCCATTAATTTTAGAAATAAAGAAAATTAATGGCTAAAGCCAAAAACAGTTCAATATTTGCAACCACCAGACTAAAGTCTGGTGTAATATTAGAATCCGCCCCTTAAAAGGGACGGCCAAGGATAATTCTAATAACAACAATAATGAATTCTACAATTATCCTTTGCCGTTGGCTTCAGCCAACGGACTTATTAATTAAAAGAAGCAACGGCAATTCTTTCGCCCATTTTAACTGTTGTTTCAAAACCTTTTGCCGAGTTTTCAAGTAAATCGGAATCAACCGTAATTTTATTGTCTTGAAAAATAAGGATTACCGTTGAACCACCAAACTTAAAATAGCCCTTTTCGGCACCTTTTGTAACCGTGTTGGTTTTATAGGTTTGAATAATTGAACCAACCATAGTTGCACCCACTTCGGCCATAATTACATCGCCAAAAAGTGGTGATGAGATTTCGAGATATTCGCGTTTATTCATACTAAAAATTTGGGCTATTTTACGCAGCGCCAATGGCGAAACAGAAAAATAGTCGCCATTAATTTTTACCGGTGTCGAAACTTTTCCGCTAACAGGGAAATGATATCGATGGTAATCGGGCGGAGCAAGACGAACAACGATTAAAGTGCCGGTTTCATACTTCCCGGCCAGTGTGTTGTTGTTTAAAAATCTATCTAAATTAAACCGGTTTCCTTTAACAAAAAAGTCGCTGTTTCCAATATTTTTAAAAACCAGAATTTTCCCGTCGGCAGGCGATACAACTACTGTTGAGTCGTGACAAACAGGCCGGGCTCCGGGTTTTAATTTACGAGTAAAAAAGTCGTTAAACGATTCGAATGATTTTTTTTGTGTAATGGTTAAATCGATGTTGTATTTTTTAACAAATCCGGCAATTTTTTTTGCCGACGAAGGTTTATCCATCATCCCTCCATAAATCTCCGATATAAATTTCCGTTTCACTAAATTGTGCAAGCTCAACTCGCCCAAAGGATTGTAATAGAGCCACTTCATCCACGCTTCACCTTCAATCTTTTCAGTTTGAATTTTGCCGGTTGAACGTTCGATATATTGTACCGGAGCAATTTTTGGTAGTGGCCAAAACCCTGCAATTGCCACTATTGCAACAACTACCAGTATAAGAATTTTTACTTTTCTCATATCGCAATTTAAAACTTTCTTATTAAAAAATGTATTTAAGATCAATAGATTGTTAGATTTTTAGACACAAGACAAAAACTAAGTTATAGAATATCAGCACGATACGAAATGCCCCGTAGGCTCCCTCGGAATAACGAACTTTTATAAAATAAATTTGTCTCTTTTTTTAAAATTGGCAACTATTTGTTGTGTTTAATAAACTATTTGATTTGAGAATATTTCAATGGTAAGAATAATCTTGCGAACACAATCAAAACATTTTGATATTTCAAGCTCTTTTCTGATATTGGAGAAAATTAATTTTTATGAATTCAAGACAAGAATTTACAAATCGCGAAATAAGCTGGCTCTCTTTTAACGAGCGTGTTTTACAAGAAGCTGAAGATCCGAACACTCCCCTTTTGGAGCGCCTTCGTTTTATTGGTATCTTTTCGAATAACCTCGACGAGTTTTTTAGAGTTCGGGTAGCTACAGTGCGTCGAATGGTTGATTTGGGGAAAGATGAAGAAAACCTGCTGGGAAACTACTCGCCAAAAGAGTTGTTCGAGAAAATCTTGGAGGTTGTAAACAAACATCAGGATAAAGTTCAATCTATTTTTAAAGAGATTTTTACTGAATTGGAAGGGAATAATATTTTTCTTTTAAACGAAACGCAACTCAATCATAAACAGGGTATTTTTGTAAAGAAATATTTTTACGATAAGGTGCTTCCCAATTTGGTGCCGATTATGTTGTATAAAAAAACCAAGTTCCCGTATTTACGCGACCGCTCTGTTTACCTTGCCGTTAAACTTTCGAAAAAATCGAACCCCAATGATTTTGCCTATTCACTTATTCGTATTCCCGCTAAATCGGTTCCGCGTTTTCTTGTACTTCCCAAAATTGGGAAAGATAAATTTGTAATGATTCTCGACGATGTAATTCGTTACTGCTTAAACGACCTGTTTTTCTACTTTGATTTTGACACATACGAAGCACATACACTGAAAGTTACGCGCGATGCAGAGCTCGACATTGACGATGATATATCGAAAAGTTTTATGGAAAAGATGAGCCATAGTTTGAAAAAACGAAAGACAGGGAAACCGGTTTATCTTATTTACGATCGCGAAATGCCTGAAGATATCAAGCAGTTTATTCTTAAAAAGATGAAACTCGATACCGAAAAGAATAATGTTCCGGGTGGTCGCTACCATAACAATCGCGACTTTATGCACTTTCCTGAAATTGGGAAAAAGCGACACTACTATCCAAAATTACCTCCGTTCAGGCATAAAGATTTACGTCAGCATACCAGTATTTTAAGTGTGTTGAGGCGGAAAGACGTAATGTTGCATTTCCCCTATCAAACGTTTAACCATTTTATCGATTTATTGCGCGAAGCAGCCATCGACCCGCAGGTAAAAGAAATTGGGATAACCATTTACCGTGTTGCCGACGCATCGAAAGTGGTAAATGCCCTGTTAAATGCAATTCGAAATGGAAAATCGGTAACCGTTGTTATTGAATTGCAAGCTCGTTTCGACGAGGAAGCAAATATTTACTGGTCGAATAAGTTGCAGGAAGAGGGCGCCAATGTAATTAATGGTGTGCCGGGGATGAAAGTACATAGTAAACTGCTTTGGATAAAGCGAAAAGAGGAAGATGAGTTTAGAAACTATGCCTACATCGGCACGGGAAATTTTCATGAAGGAACAGCAAAAGTTTATGCCGATGAGGGATTAATGACTTCCGATATGCGGCTGGCCAACGAAGTTGAAAACATTTTTGCCTTTTTTAAGCACAACTATCAACATTTCGATTATCAGCACCTGGTTGTTAGTCCGTTTAGTATGCGTACTGTTTTTACCAACAACATAAATCGCGAAATTGAGTTGGCAAAAAAAGGTAAAAATGCGTATATGATTTTAAAAATGAACAGCCTGATTGACAAGGAAATGATGAACAAGATTTACGAGGCAGGTCGGGCCGGCGTAAAAATTCAGCTCATTGTTCGCGGTATTTTCGGGTTAAAATTAGATGAAAAAGAGTTACGGAAAAATATTACTGCAATTAGTATTGTAGATAAATACCTCGAGCATTCGCGGATTTTTATTTTTGGAAATAACGGTGATGAGAAAATTTTTATCTCGTCGGCCGATTGGATGCCGCGCAACCTAAACCGTAGGATAGAAGTTGCTTGTCCGGTTTACGACCCCGACATTCGATTGGAACTTAAAGCAATGCTGGAATTTCAGTTAAAAGACAATACAAAAGCACGTATTCTCGATTCGGAATTGCTGAATAAATACAATATTGGAGGAGAAAATAAGTCGCGTGCACAAGAAGATTATTATCGATTTATAAAAAATAAACACCACATTATTATGAAAATTTATCACAATCCGCGTTGTGCAAAAAGCCGCGCCGGGCTCAAGTATCTCGAAGAAAAGGGATACGATATTGAAATTGTAAAATACCTTACCGAGGGTATTTCGGAAGAGGAGTTAACCGAAATTATTTCGAAAACAGGCCGTCCTGTTTTCGAACTTGTTCGTACACAAGAGGCTAATTATAAGGAGAAATACAAAGGGAAAGAGTTTACCGACAAGGAGTGGATTAAAATTTTGGTTGAAAATCCGCGACTTTTGCAACGGCCCATTGTGGTAAATGGCGACAAAGCTACTTTAGCAAATCCGCCCGAAAATGTAGATGCAATTGTGTAATATCTTCAAACCCATAGCTTAATAATGATGATTGCAGAATATTGATTTCAGATTTAATCTGCTATTGTAATTAGGGTCTGCTGAAAAGCTCAGATGTGCGTCAGATTTGGACTTTGTGAAGTGCAGATGTATATAAATACTTCAAACTGAACAAGGTACAAATATGGCGTACAGCTGAGCTGTTAAAATATTCGAAACATAGAATAAATAAATGCAAGCATTTTTAATATAACAAAACAAAAAGCTTGCACTTTTAAAAGTATCAAACAGGGTATCTGACTGTATGACACGTGTTTAATCGTTTTTCAGCAGACCCTAATTAATGCAAGATGCACTTTGTGCACAATTTTAATTCTTGCTGTGACCAATAAAAAAACCGTCATTCTGAGACAAATTCAGAATGACGGTTTAATAAAAATTATTTCTACTTGAAAGTCGGGTTTTACGTTCAACCTTATTCCCGATTTATATCGAGAAATTTATCGACTATTTTTCAATATGTACATCCATTTGTGGGAATGGAATGGTAATACCGGCTTTGTCGAGTGCCAGTTTTCCCTCTTCAATAACATAGAAATATACCTCCCAGTAATCGCCGGGCAAAGTATATGGGCGCACGGCCAGGTTTACCGAACTGTCGGCTAAATCGTGTACACCCACAAACGGCTCAGGCGTTTTTAAAACCTTCGGATGACTTTCAATAATATTTAATAAAATATCTTTTGCCTTTTTAATGTTCGACTCGTATGAAATACCAAAAGTCATATCCACACGAATTACTCCTTCGGTTGTGTAGTTTACAATGTCGTTGTTCGATACAGCTGCGTTAGGAATAATTATCGTTTTATTCTCGGGAGACAATAAAATAGTAACAAAAATATGAATCTCTTTTACCGTTCCTAAATGTCCCTGCGATTCGATTAAGTCGCCTACTTTAAAGGGTTTAAAAAGCAAAATCATAACGCCACCGGCAAAGTTTGCCAAAGTTCCCTGCAATGCCATTCCAATGGCCAACCCAAGTGCACCAAGCACTGCAATAAACGATGTGGTTTGAATTCCCACCATTTGCGCAACACTTATAAGCAGCATTACTTTTAAGAGAATGCTAACCATAGAGGTAAGAAATTTTCGTAGCGAGTGACTTACGTCTTTCTTTTCCATTAGGCGGTTAGTAACTTTTGTTATACGTCTTATTATCCAAAACCCAATAATAAGAACCAGAATTGCCATTATTACTTTAATGCCGTATTCAATCGTTAAATCGTACGCTTTGTCGATGTATCCCTGAAATTTTTCATCCATAATTATTAATTTTTTATTCAGTATAATGAAACAGATTTAAGTTGGATTTGTTCAAAAATTTTGAAAGAGTAAATTTTCTATTGGTTTAATACCAACTTAACTTTGTAGTGCCGTACTGAATTTTTACTCAATTCAGATAGGTTTTCGGGAAAAGCTATTTGGGTTGAGTATATTCTTTTGCACAATTTTATCGTTAAAATTTGTTAATTCAACACAATTGTGTAACAATCAACTTCTGTATTCGTACGCCGAAGTACTGCTTTGTATAATAACTTAAGAGGTTGATTGTTTTTTTTTAGAGGGTACAAAGTAATTTTAGGTAGGTTATTTGGTAAAAGAGGAAAGTAATGTAAACACATTGCTTTCTTCTTTTTTTGTGATATCCATACCAATAGCACAAAAAAAGCCGCATAAAGCGGCTTTTTTAAAATACTATTAATGATGTTGTTTATTCGTCGGTTACTTCAGACCAAGTGCCTGCTTTTTTAATTAAACGAATTGTTGTTGCACCCGAACTTCCATCGTAATAATTGTAAGTTACTAAATATTGTTGGTCTTCAACAATGGTGTAATTTGTGTCTAACATTCCGGTAATCATTTCAATTAGTTTATCTCTATCGGTTCCCGGAGTTTTTCCACTACGAAGATCGAAATTGCCGTATTTAGAACTTGCGGGATAAAGTGCATAATCAGCTGCTGTGAGAGTGATTTTAATTGCCGGGTCGGCCCACCAGTAACTTTTTGTAATATCCTCTTCATCTAACGAATAGTTAAGTTCTTCCGAAACCGGCATTACACTTTGTTTTACCATCCAGTTTGTGCCGCTGAAAAGGTATACAACGTAGGTGTCGATATAGTTTTTATAAACTGTGCCGGCATAAGTAATTGGCGCTGTACCATTATCGACAGCATATTTCGCTAAATCTTCTAATGCGTCGTTAATTGTATAAAAAGTTTTGTATTTACCGTTACCGGTTTCTTCGTAAATCTCGTCGGTAACTTTTACTGCATTTTTATCGTAGCCAACCTCTTCGCTTGTTCCATCGGCATTTACTTTAATGTAACGTGTTTTGTATTTTGTAAACAGTGTATATTTTGCAGTCATTTCTGCACCTGCTTCATCAGAATAAACTTTTCGGTCTAACAGTTTTCCTATTAACGATTCAGCTTCGTCTTCGTTACTAAAGTTACTGTGCCCCTGTCCCATTTCAGCATATTCATCATCGCTTATTTCGTAGGCATGGTCTATGTCTTTAACCGGTTTCGAATAAAAATCGTATGTAACCAACATCGATTGTGCATCTTCTCCCGAGAATTTTTGATTCAATATTTCGGGAAGATAATCTTTTGGCAAAGCATATTTCGAAAAGCTTTTGTACTTACTTACACTTTCGTTACTCGACAGCGCGTAGTCATCGTCGGTAAGCGTATATGCAGCAGGAGCAACAACTCGGTCTTTTAAGAAAACGGCCTTTTCGTTTTCGGCATCCTGTTTTTTATCAATTTCATTGTTAATATCCTGCATTGGGTTACAGGCATTAAAAATAAATCCTATTGCAAATATTGCTATAAATAATATCTTTTTCATCTCATTAAAATTTTAGAAGTTAATTCTTAAACCGGTTGACCAATTTCTGCCAATTCCATAATATACCCGTGCAGTCTTCCAATCGTTATCTTTTCCGTCATCAGCATCCGAAATAAATTCGGTATCGAATAAGTTAATGATGTTTGCAAAAACCGTAGCGTCGAAATCGCCAATTTTAAATTTGTAGCGTAAATTTGCATCCATAAGTCCGTAAGCAGGAACTTTCCATGGTTGAACTCCTTTTTTATTCACATCGCCTCTGCCTGTTGGATCGTATTGGGCATATAAATTGTCGTAATAGTTATAGTCTAATCCAACTTTAAAACCTTCGAATATTTCGTAGTTGGCACCAAGAGCAAATGTTGTTTGTGCAGCATCGCCCACTTTTAATCCGGCAATATATAAATCTACTTTTCCAATAAGTTCCTGATTTTCGTTGTAAATTGGTACATCAACCAAATCGTTTTGCCATCTCCAGTTTCCCAACGATGCCATTCCTGTAATTTGCAGACTATTTACCGGTTTCCATTTGAAATCCATTTCAAGTCCCTGGTGTAATGCATTTACGCCTTGTATATTTGCCTGATAGTAGTTTCCGTCGGGCTGTCTTATTGAACGACGGAAGAATTTATCTTTCCAGTTTGTTGAATAGGCATTAACATTTAAATTGAAGGTTTTTGTGCGGAACCCGTATCCAACTTCAAAAGCCATTGTTTTTTCGTTTTTAGCTCCGTCGTTTAAGTCGTTCTTATAATTAATAAAAATGGCATCGAAGAGCGGTGCTTTTTGGAAATAACCAACATTGGCAAAAACGTTATGTTTTTCGTTTAGGTTATAGTTAGCTCCACCTTTTACAATATATCCCTGATGGTTTACTTTTACCGAAGTTTGTTCCGGATCGCTGTCTAAGTAATTAAAAAAGTCTTTACGCTGGTAGCCGGTATTCGAGAATGAACCGGCAACAAATGCCGACAATGCACCACTTGAATATTCGGCCTGGCCAAATAGTCCCTGCCAGGTAACAATTCCGTGATTCCAGTATCCGATTTTATCGCCTTTACGGGCAATTTTATTCGGATTATTTTTGTCTTCAGTCGATAAAACAAAATCGCCACCTAATAAATCGGTCACTTCGCGGAAGTGTTTTCCTACATAGTGTCTTAAGTCAATACCACCACTAATTTCCCATTTATCCGATAAATCGTACTGAACGTTTGAAAGAATTCCCATCCAGTTGTGGTCGTTTCTCGAAGCACGCATAATTGCTGTAGAACCTCTGTTTCCGTTGGCAATGTTTTCTGCAACTATTCGGTCGTAATCAATTTGGCCATCTTTTTTGTAAGTGTAGAATGCATTTTGGTTCGACCCGTAATTCCCTGTTCCACCACCAGTTCCAAACGAGTAGTAAGCCGAAGTTGCAATTGTCATTCTGTCGCTAATTGTTAAATAATGGTTTAACGACATTTGTGGTTTATGATAGAAGTTTGTTCTTAAATTATACTCCTGACCATTTTTATATCCCCAATCGGGGTTATATCGCAACCCTTTTGCAGGGTCTTTAACTTGCTCAATACTTTGTGTGCTCGAGCGTTGGCCGTGCACTTGCGGTGCACCAAAAGCGGTAAATGTTAACATTTGGTTTGTCCAACGTTTCGACACACTTGCAAAATACGACCAGCCATCGAATTTCGTTGCATCAACCCAGCCATTTCCTACAGAGTGAGCTCCCGATAAAGTTATTGCCCAGCCTTTATCGCTCATTCCGGTAGAGAGGGTAAAAGAGGTCTTTTTGTATCCATCGTTTCCTACTCCGGTATAAAAACTTCCACCTCGTTCAGCGTCGGTAGTTTTGGTAATAATGTTTATTGTTCCACCAACCGAACCAATCGATAGTTTCGATGCTCCTAAACCACGCTGTACCTGCATAGAACGGGTTACCTCTGAAAGGCCTGCCCAGTTACTCCAGTAAACCCAGCCGTTTTCCATATCGTTTACCGGAACACCGTTAATCATTACCGCAACATTCTTCATGTCGAAACCTCGCACGTTAACACGCGAATCGCCAAATCCACCTCCCTGACGGGTTGCATAAATACCCGGAGTAGATTTTAAAATTTCGGGATACTCTTGTGTTCCAAGTTTTTCGGCAATTTGTGCCGGATCAATCGACGAAACGGCAACAGGAGTTTTTCTTCGCACTGCAACCGAAGCCAAAACCATCACTTCGTTAATACCTACTGCATCAGATTTCAGTTCTATTTTTCCCAGGTCGTTGGTCTGACCTGAAGAGACAGAAACATCCATTTGATTTGTTACATAACCAATGTAGGAAATGTTAATTTGATAGTTTCCCGGGTTCGACTTAAGTACAAACTCGCCATCAATATTAGTAACAGTTCCAATGGTTGTTCCTTCAATAACAACACTGGCTCCAATAAGAGCCTCGCCGTTTTCTGCATCAACAATTACACCCTTTATTGTTCCCTGGGCGAAAGTTGTCAAAGCAAAAAGGCTAAAAATAGCCACCATTACGGTTGACAAAATTGTTTTTTTCATAGAAATTGGATTTTAATAAAAATTAAATAAATGAATAGTGTTTTATAATTTGAATTTTATGATTGGGAATAGAAAAATAACACCACTTTTGAACAACTGGATTTATCATCTTTAAACTTAATTTTGATATAAACTATAACAACTTTTTTGGTACTCCTTCAAAATAAAACGGGCTGCAAAGAAAATGCATTAT
>JALUZN010000077.1 GCA_027011835.1 Draconibacterium sp.
TCCCAGCTGAAATTTACGGCAATACTATTTGCTTTGTTCATTGAACCAGCAGTTGGCTGCAAACCGAAATGGAGTGTTTTTGAAGTTCCGGCTGGTAAATTCACGGCAACCGATGTTCCCTCTTTTAATTGAAGATTTGGCGGCAAAACCAGGTTTAAGTTTCCCGAAACTGAATGGGAATAGTTGTTTGAAACGGTTATTTGTAAGTCGTATTTATCGGTTGCAGTAGCAAGATTAATGCGGTCGCCAAAATAGTATTCAAGAAAAACACGGTCTAACAAAAGCATTTGCAACGCATTTCTGAAATTTGCAGGGCCCATCATTTTTCCCTTTTCAATTACACCCACTTCGCGACGGTCGAGAATTGCTTTCCACATACTTTTTTGAGTTAACGTCTCTCCTTTTTTCAGAAATAAAACCATACTCGACAATGCATCATCTTCGAGTTTTCCGGTTTTTAAAACAAAGGGTACATCTTCATTATCAATCTGAAATTTATTTCCCTCCTGAGCAAAATAGCCGTCGTAAGTATAGTGGTCGGCTTCCAAATCCATTACATTTCGAAAAACATAACCGTTCCTCTCTTTCGCCAACTTTACCCACGACTCTTTGTCGTACATTTGCTGAATCTGAAATCCGTCCCAGTTGTCGCAACCAAAAACATTGGTGGCACCAACATCGGTTACCACGGGCAAATTTACTTCGCTTACCCAGTTGGCGATTTCATCTTTCGACAAAAAATCCATATAGCCGTCGAATACGAACCAATCGCAACCTTCATTCATTCCTTCGCCCATAACTTCAATGGGATGCCCGGGTGTGCAGGTAACACTATTTAGCAGCGTGTATGCACCAAACCAACCTTTATGAAAATCGTATTTGTCAACAATCTCTTTTGTGTTTTCAATCCGGCTCTTTACTTTGTCGAGTGTACTTTGGTCGTTCGAACTAACAACAAACAGTTTTGTGTTTCCATTTACCAGATAAAAAGCATTTACTTTTTTTAAATCTACCGCTCCGTACTGATGACTTTTTAAAATTGCAGGCCATTTGTTTGGAGGCAGTTTTGCCAAAAGTTTTTTACCTGCATCCGATTCGGAATCGATAAAAACCAACACATTTCCTTTTTTAATTTTACTCTCGATTTGCCCGGCTGTGGGCTGATTTAATGTGGCGTACTTCTCAGCAAGCAATCCGGTCATAAAACCTTCCTGCATAGTTAATCCGGTAATTCCAAGGTCTTCGGCAATGTCGACTTTGCTTTGCTGAAATGTTTTTTCGACATCGGCAACAGCCATTTTAAATAGGTTTCCATAACGATACCAGTTGGTGTAAGTATCGTGCCAGTAGTTTGTGTAACCGTTAAACTGGAACTCGGTTTTTACTGCATTGTCGCCCGGGTTTAACAAACTTTCATCGTATTTGTATCCTTCAAAATCCTGTGCATTTACACCGGAGATTATAAAAAAGAATGCCAGAATAAAAATGACATTTAAATAATTTTTAATCATAATATTTAGATTTTTAAGTTTGTTTCTCGCAAAGACGCAAAATCGCAAAGTTCTAACTTACAGCAGATTGCAACAATTATCTTACGCCTTGTAATTCTCTTTTTATAAGGCATTTACAAAAATGTACCCAACCATTATAAATTACTTCTTTTCGTAAATAACATCACCTTCTTTATGACCGCTCATTTTATTGTCTTTAATCGTTATTTCCGGAGCGTCTTTCTGAATAAAAATACCACCTTTTTGTGTTCCGTTTTTTGTGTCGCGAATGATGTTGTTTTTAATTATCAGATTCTCAGGCCAGCTGTAAATTCCAATTCCATAAGCCGGTTCCTTTTGCCCGTTATTTTCAATAATATTATTAACAAAGGTGTTGTTGTGTGGCGAATTTCTCGGAATTTCCATTCTAAGATTTACACCCTCGCTCCCATTTTCGTAGATATGATTGTCTTCAAAAATTATTTCCGAATCTTTGTGCCCTGTGCAAATTCCGAAGCGTCCGTTATTGTGAAACTGATTTCCACGTACAATGCTGTGGTGAGCCCGCCAGCAAATATACATTCCGTCTACCGCATTGTTATGACTGTTGTTATTTAAAATACGCGATTTGGGAGAACCTGTTCCCGGATGCATTCCCATATTTGTACAGCCTTCAATCTCGCAATTCTGAACCGTTACATTTTCAGTAGTCTGCCAGGTAATTCCTTCACCGTTAAAATCTTTAACATGAATGTTATCGACAGTTATATTTTTCGATTTATAAACAGCCACTCCGCCATTGTTACACCCATCGGCTTTTACTGTAATCTTTTTGTTCCCATCGATTGTGAAATTCGAAACAAAAACATTTTCGGCATCTCTTATCAAAACTGCCGAGCTTCCGTTCGAAACCCGGCCGTCGTTGCTAACCCGGTAATCGGCAATCATTCCCTTGTCGATGTACAATCGATTTCCAACAATGTCGGTTATTGTTCCTGTCGATAAAATCCAGCACCCCTTTTGGTGTGCATCCCAAACCTGAACATTCATACCAACCTCAAATCCGGTGGCATCTTCAACGGTTAAAAAAATCTCCCCACAATCGGCATCGTCTGCCAGTTTCGACTCGAAACCGGGGCCTGATTTCAATATGGTTTCTGCGCCCGAACCAATTAATTTCATATTCGACTTTAAACGAACGGCACCTTTTATCAGAAAAGTACCCTTGTTCAATTTAACTGTTCCGCCTTCCGGAGGAAGTGCATCGACAGCAATTTGAATGGCCCGGCTTGTATATCCCTGAATATCGGAATTAGGCCCTCCTACTGTTATAGTAACCGGAGTACGGCGTGGAGTAAGAAGAGCATCAATTTTGTAATCTTCGTATTGAGCAAAAGCAACATTCGAAAGAATCAGAAATAAAAAGAGAAGTTTTTTCATTATAATTTGGTTTAGATTTTAGCCCCTTAACAAATTATACGATGCAAAAGCAGGTCGCTAATTGATAAATTGGCAATGATTTCAATTGATGTAAAAATAGTAATTTAATTATTACTCCTATCATAAATCTGTTGTGTTTAGCACTTCTTTTAAAATTTAATAAAGTTGTTTTCAGTTAGAACAAAACATGCTATAACAACGTGCGAAACGATTGTGTGCAAGTGTTGAAACCGTTCGTGATGCGTAATTGTAAAACGTTGACACAAAGTCTCACAAAAAGATATTTCAAAATTATTTTGAAACAAATTGATTTCAAATGCGTGTAACTAACTAAATTTATTTACTTTACTGACATCATTTAATCATAAATAAAAATGAACAAATCAGACAAAACAGGAGTTTTAAAAGTTTATATCGGCGAATCGGATAAAATACACGGCCGGCCGCTGTTCGAAGAGATTGTTTTTGAGGCAAGAAATGCAGGATTAGCTGGCGCTACAGTTTATAAAGGCGTTATGTCGTTTGGTGCAAGCCACTCCATTCATACAATGAAAATATTTGCACTCTCGAGCGATATGCCAATTACTATTGAAATTGTTGATAATTTAGAAAAATTGAATGAGTTTGCCACACACTTAAACGATTTGATGGAGAAGAGTAAAAGGGGCGGTATGATTACCATTCAAGAGTTAGATGTTGTTTGGTACGAACGGGGCGAGAAGTATAAAAAATAGGTAAACAGAAAAGTATTTTATAAAAATAGTTCGGTTATAACAAAACCTATTGACAATTAAGTCGATAGGCTTTGTTATTATTAATTGCTATGTAGTTTGTAATCCCAAAAAAACTAAATGGATTGCGTATAGCATAAACTTCTCTACTTCTTAACCATCAATTTTCCGGTTAATATCTTTTCCGTTTTTCCATCGGGTTTAAATTTTACGCGCACCACATAAACACCCTCTTTCCAACTTTGGGTTTGTATTGTTGTGCTGCTGCCTTTT
>JALUZN010000078.1 GCA_027011835.1 Draconibacterium sp.
ATAAATACACTTAAACGATAAGCAATTGATTTATTTAACATAAAAAGTAATTCCTCTTCTACGATACAATACAATTTAAGGATATTTTTTGAAAATTAGCTTATCTTTTTTTTATAATTTTAAAAATATGCAAATACCTTTTTACAAATACCTGACAGAAGCTATTTTACATAAAAAGCCATTCGTATATTTTATTAACGAATGGCTTTTTAAAAAAATCAGGTATTCCGAATATCTCCCGGAATATTATTATTTCTATGTATTCATTGCACCGCAAACAGTAATTACCTGCCCACTAACGTACGACGATAAATCGGATGCCAGGAATGTGGCAACTCCGGCAACCTCTTCGGGTGTTCCGCCGCGTTTTAAAGGTATTGAAGCTTCCCACTCTTTTCGGGCATCTTCAGGAATTTTAGCAGTCATCTCAGTTATAATAAAACCAGGTGCGATGGCGTTCGAGCGAATGTTGCGTGCACCCAGTTCGCGCGCTACCGACTTGGTAAAACCAATAATTCCAGCTTTCGATGCCGAGTAGTTTGCCTGCCCTGCATTTCCGCTAACTCCAACCACCGAACTCATATTAATAATAGAGCCCGAGCGTTGTTTTAACATGGTACGTTGCGCTGCTTTTGTAAAGTTGAAAACCGATTTCAGATTAACATTAATTACGGCATCCCACTGTGCTTCGCTCATACGCATTAATAAAGTATCTTTTGTTATTCCTGCGTTATTTACCAACGCATCAATACGACCAAAATCTTTTACAATCTCGCCTACTACCCTCTCGGTATCTTCAAAATTACTTGCATCCGACGCATAACCTTTTGCTTTTACGCCAATTGCTGCTATTTCGGCTTCGGTTGCCTTCATATTTTCATCGTCAAAAAGATCGGTAAAAGCAATGTTACAACCTTCCTGTGCAAATTTCAGTGCAATTGCTTTTCCAATACCGCGCGATGCTCCGGTAATAATTGCAGTTTTTCCTTCTAATAGTTTCATCTGTTTAAAATTTAGAATCAAGATACAAGAATCAAAACACGAGACAAGAAAAATAGTGCTTTAACTAAATCATGCTCCTGTGTATGAAATCTTTTATCATGAATGTTTCATAGTATTTTTTTGCCGGAAATCCGAGATGGGAAGTCCGAAGTTAATAATTTGCCTTTTTTGTTGTGCAAATATAATTTTTATTCAGATTTTAGAAAGAGCAGATTTTATAATTTATCTTAAATTTAGATTATTTGCACAATTAGCATAAATACTTTAAAAAATATCATACATATTCGAACTTTTCGTAGTTTTACTTTTATATAGAGTTAGCGTACTGAATACGCTTACTATATATGGATAGTATTCATTAGAAACAGGTCGAAAAAAATATAAAAACAAAAAGATATGGCATTTAATTTAAATAACAAGAACTTTTTAAAATTGTTAGATTTCTCGACAAAGGAGATTCATTTTTTACTCGAACTTTCCGAAACACTAAAAAAGGCGAAATATACGGGAACAGAGCAACCGCAATTAAAAAATAAAAATATTGCTCTTATTTTCGAAAAAGCTTCTACCCGCACCCGCTGTGCTTTCGAGGTGGCTGCACACGACCAGGGAGCGCAGGTTACCTACCTCGGTCCCTCAGGTTCGCAAATTGGGCAAAAAGAGTCGATGAAAGATACTGCCCGGGTTTTGGGCCGCATGTACGACGGAATTGAATACCGTGGTTTTGGGCAGGATATTGTTGAAGAGTTGGGGAAATATGCAGGTGTTCCGGTGTGGAACGGCTTAACCAACGAGTATCACCCTACACAAATTCTGGCCGACTTTTTAACCATGAAAGAACATACCGACAAACCACTTTCGCAAGTAAAGTTTTGCTATTTGGGCGATGCAAGAAACAATATGGGAAACTCGTTAATGGTTGGAGCAGCAAAAATGGGAATGGATTTCAGAGCTGCTGCACCCGGTAAATATCAACCGGCCAAAGCGTTGCAAAATCAATGCATTAAAATTGCCTCGCAAACCGGAGGTAAAATTACCATTACCGAAAACGTAGAAGAGGCAGTTAAAGATTGCGACTTTTTATACACCGATGTTTGGGTTTCGATGGGCGAACCCGACAACGTTTGGGCCGAGCGAATTGAGCTGCTCCTTCCCTATCAGGTAAACAAAAAAACAATGGAACTTACCGGAAATCCGAAAGTAAAATTCATGCACTGTCTTCCCGCATTCCATAACCGAAAAACTAAAGTTGGCGAGGAGATATTTCGAAAATTTGGTATTGATGCATTGGAAGTTACCGATGAAGTTTTCGAAAGCGAAGCATCGGTAGTATTCGACGAGGCAGAAAACCGGTTGCACACCATAAAAGCAATAATGGTGGCTACGTTGGGGTAAACTCAGAAGTACATACGTAATCCATTTAACTTTTTGGGTTTCTATGTTCATCGAAATGAGAAAGTTATACTTTTTTTGTTTTCTGTAATTTTTAATCCATTAAAATACAAAGACTTGTAGGCTTTCCCAGAAAACGGGACAGTGTGCGACTTTGCACATGTGCCCAATGTGGGTAGGCAGAGAAATCTAAAAAATACGAAACGTCGGTTTTTCTTGTTTGAAGCAAAACGGTTGGTATAAGTGTAATCCCGGATTAAAGAGTACGAAACTTTCAATTACGCACGGAGCCAATTCGTTTATTTCATAAGTATATAATTAAATTAAAATACTGTAACTCAAACAGATAAACATACAAGTCGAAATTGTAATTCTTGATCCATGTAACTCGCATGGACAATTTATACATAAGCTTTTGTGTTTTGTTGACCATGCTCGTTTCATAATTTCAAATCTTCCGCCAAATCGTAAAAGACGAATTGGCGGTGTTGCAACAACGCATTGCAGCCCCAAAAACCGCTAAAACCCATATTACATATGACACTTTTTTAGCAAACGTATTTTTATTCATTACTGCAATCAGTTATAAAATTAATATTTGGGCTATTATTTGTTTTTAGTTTCAATTTTTCTGGTGGAAATGGCAAAGTCCAAACGCAAACATTATTTAATGATGGCATATCTTCCATCCACAACATAGTTAACTCTTTGTTTTTCGAAATATTTAAGCTGGTCAATGAATTAGAGCAACAAACAAGAACATTTAACAGTGTGTTATTGGTAACATCCAAGTTGCTTAATTCATTACCTCTACAACTTAAAGAAGTCAGTTTTATATTGTTTGAAACATCTAAGTTAAATAATGGATTCCATTCACAATTCAAATCGTTAAGTTCAAGATTTTTGGAAATATCTAAGTTTGATAAATTATTATGCACGCAGTACAAATAAGTTAACGAGTCATTGCTTGTAACATCTAACGAGTTTAATTGACAATCGCCACATACTAACTCCTTTAGCTTTCCATTGTTTGAAACATCAAGGGACTGAACAGGGCTTGAAGCACATACCAAAAATTTTAGATTGAGGTTTTTGCTGACATCAAGTTTTTTTAGTTTACTATTAATACAATTTAAATATTCTAACTCAAGATTATTTGAAACATCTAGTGCTGTTATATCATTAGTACTGCAATCTAAAAATGTCAATTTTGAATTTTTCGAAATATCTATAGTTGTTAAACTGTTTTGATAACAATGTAATTCTTCCAATGATGTGCATTTTGAAACATCAAGATTTTCCAATTTATTTTCATCACAATCAATTTTCACTAAGGATAAAACACGTGATAAGTCAAGGTTTTGAAGGCTATTGCTACTACAATATATTTCTTCAAGAGTGGGATTATCGATATTTAATATGATTATCCGTATTTATACCCAAACTCGTTTTTATAACTCACGCATGCCACTAAAAGCCGGTTGAACAATGCTTCTCCGTGATATCTTCGATTAAATTTATAACAAAATTCGTC
>JALUZN010000079.1 GCA_027011835.1 Draconibacterium sp.
CTTTTTTACGAATTTACACAATACCTTGCAAATAAAAAAACTAACAAAAAGAGTTTATCAACTGATTATCAACAATCTAGTATATTTTTCAGGTTTGACTAATTAAAAATCCGAATCTTTTCATTGAAATGCTTTTAAAGTTTATTAATGGTTCTTCGACCACAATTCATTAAAAAGGTTTAAAGAGAACAAAAAAAAAAGGGACTGCAAATTGCAATCCCTTAAAATAGTTGTATTGTATCGTTATTTTTTTAATCCACCTCGTTGTTTCGACATCTCTTCCAAACGTTTTTGAAAGTTCGACTTTTTAACCGGCTTCTTTTTATTTACCTGCAACTGAGCTCTGATTTTATCATCGTCGACAAACCGGCGTATTAACAAGGTTTGACCGATTGTAATAAGGTTCGCAAGGAAATAGTAGTAACTCAATCCCGATGGGTAACTATTCAGAATAAATAAGAACATTATCGGCATCAGATACATCATTGTTTTCATTCCGGGCATTCCGTTACTTGCTGTTGTCTGCTGATTTAAATGTGTATAGAATACAGTTGCCACAGTCATTAACAAACAGAATAAACTAACGTGGTCGCCATAAAACGGAATGGTAAACGGCAGGTTAAAAATGGTATCGTAAGTAGACAGGTCGGTTGCCCAAAGGAAACTTTGCTGCCTCAATTCAATCGATGTAGGGAAGAAAAAGAACATCGCAATTAATATCGGGAACTGTAATAACATTGGCAAACACCCTCCCATTGGATTTACGCCTGCCTTTTTATACAGAGCCATTGTTGCCTGTTGTTTTTCCATTGCTTTATCTTTTCCGTATTTGGCATTCAACTCGTCAATTTCGGGCTTTAACGCCTTCATTTTTGCCTGCGACATATACGATTTGTACGTAAACGGGAAAAGCACCGATTTAATGAAAAGTGTAAGCAGTAAAATAATAATACCAAAGTTGGAAATAAATTTACGCAGGAAATTAAATATTGGAATTATTACAAACTGATTGATTTGGCGAACAACGGGATAGCCCAGATAAACCTGGCTCTCTAAACTAAGACCGTACTGTTTAAGTGTTTGGTAATGGTTGGGGCCGAAAAAGAATTCCATTCCCACTTTTTCATTTTTCTCTCCTTTGTATGGCAACGCAATGTCGGCATAAAAGTTTGCCAGATATTTTTTGTCGTCGGGTGTTTTAACCTGCTTAATTTGTGCATTGGGAAACGACTCGTCGGCTATAATTGTAGAGCTAAAAAACAGCTGCTTAAAACCAATCCACTTAACACGGGTATTCAGGTTCTCCTCGTCCGATTTGCTTTGCGACAAATTATCAACTTCATCTTCGAAGAACTTGTAGTTAATATTTGTATAGCGGTCTTCGCCAAACTTCGACTTGCGCTCCTGACGCGGAACATCAATCGCCCAGGTAAAGTTTAAATACGATTGGTTGGCTGCAATATACTCGTTCATTCCTTGCATATTCATATCGAAATCAACCATATACGAGTTGTATGCAAGTGTATATACAAACTCCATAAACTTTCCGGGTGCAACTTCTAAACGAAAAGTAACCGACTCTTTTCCGCCCGGATGCTCTTTATTGAATTTAATTTTTCCTTCGTCACCTGTTTTAACTTCAGGTCCGGTAACAATAATATTATCTTTTCCTCCAAGTTGTTTAAAATACAACTGGTCGGTTTTAATGCTTCTGTTTTGTGCAAAAAAGTTTAAACCGAAAAGTGTTTTTGGGCCATCGAAAAGCATTAGTGGTAACGAGTCGTAGGTTTGATAACCTTTTAACCTTACCGAATAAATTCGACCACCTTTGTTCGAGAATGTAATTTCCATTAAATTATTCTCGATAGTTGTGAACTTCTCTTCGCCTACGGCTGCTGCTCCAAAAACGCCCAATTCATCTGTTTTCGCTTGTGTAGCTTCGGTTTGCGATACAGCGTCGGGTTGAACTGTTTGTTGCTTTGCAGCTTGTTGCTCTGCTATTTTTTGTTGTTGAAGTGCTTTGTTTGCTTCAACCTGTGCAATGGAATCTTTTTTTCTTTTTGTAGCCGCAATTTCCTCTTTCGAAGGTTGATTCATTAACGAGAATACAACCAAAATTGCGAAAATAAGACCTATTCCAATAATCGACTTTTTATCCATATTTATTTTTCTTCTTCTACTAACGAGTTTTTAATAAAATCTACAAACAACGGGTGAGGATTTAAAACAGTACTTCGGTATTCCGGATGAAACTGTACCCCAACGAACCATTTATGATTGGGAATCTCGATTATCTCAACCAGTCCGGTTTCGGGATTAACTCCTGTCGGAACCATTCCTGCTTTAATATATTGTTCTTTATAGTGGTCGTTAAATTCGTAACGGTGGCGGTGACGCTCGTGAATTGTAAGTTTATTATAAGCGTTAAAAACATTCGATTTATCGTCGATAATTCTACATTCGTACGAACCTAAACGCATTGTTCCGCCAAAATCGGTTATTCCTTTTTGTTGTTCCATTAAATCAATTACCGGGTGCGGTGTTTTCGGGTTCATTTCCGAAGAATCGGCATTTTCCAAATTCAATACATTTCTGGCAAATTCAATAACTGCTACCTGCATTCCCAAACAGATACCTAAAAACGGGATATTGTTTTCGCGCGCATATTTAGCAGCGAGAATCTTCCCTTTCATTCCACGATGACCAAACCCGGGAGCCACAATCATTCCATTCAGGTTTTCAAATAAATTGTCAACTGTTCCCGATTTTACCGTTTCGGAATGAATCCATTTAACTTTTATTTCGCAACGGTTTTCGGCACCGGCATGAATTAGCGATTCAACAATCGATTTATAGGCATCGTGTAATTCAACATATTTTCCAACAATACCGATTTCAATTGTTTGTGTAGGATTTTTTAAACGGGTTAAAAACCCATTCCAGGCCGAAAGGTCAATTTTTTCTTTAATCGGTAAATCGAGTTTTTTCAAAACGGTTAAATCCAATTTTTCCTCTAACATTTTTAGCGGAACATCGTAAATTGTAGGAACATTTATCGATTGAACTACGGCTTCCAATTCAACATTGCAAAACAGAGCCACTTTCTTACGCACCGTAATATCAATGTTGTGCTCTGTACGCAAAACCAAAATATCGGGCTGAACTCCCTCTTCGAGCAACTGTTTTACCGAGTGCTGAGTTGGTTTTGTTTTAAGCTCGCCTGTTGCGGCCAAATACGGAACCAAAGTAAGATGAATTACCATTGCCCGGGTTCCCAGTTCCCATTTTAACTGCCGCACAGTTTCGACATAGGGCAACGACTCGATGTCGCCAACTGTACCCCCAATTTCGGTAATAACAATATCGTATTTCCCTTTCGAACCGAGAATTTGGATTCTCCGTTTTATCTCGTCGGTAATGTGCGGAATAATCTGAACGGTTTTGCCCAGATAGTCGCCACGACGCTCTTTGCTAATTACCGACTGATAAATTCTACCGGTTGTTACATTGTTAGCTTGCGATGTTGCTTCGTTTAAAAAGCGCTCGTAATGCCCCAAATCGAGGTCGGTTTCGGCACCATCTTCGGTAACAAAGCACTCGCCGTGTTCATACGGGTTTAATGTTCCCGGATCGACATTTATGTAAGGGTCGAGCTTTTGGATTGTAACACTGTAGCCACGCGACTGCAATAATTTTGCAAGCGACGAAGCCAATATACCTTTTCCCAACGATGAAGTAACTCCACCGGTAACGAATATATATCTAGTTTCAGGCAATTTTATAAGTTTTTGTTTTTAAAAAACACAAAATTAATTAATAAAACGTATTTGAAAACTAAACAGGAATGAATTTCAACGAATGGCTGTATTAATTAATAAATATACTGAATCTGTTTTATTTTGT
>JALUZN010000080.1 GCA_027011835.1 Draconibacterium sp.
AAATTATCTTGACGAATTTTGTTATAAATTTAATCGAAGATATCACGGAGAAGCATTGTTCAACCGGCTTTTAGTGGCATGCGTGAGTTATAAAAACGAGTTTGGGTATAAATACGGATAATCATATTATATTATGTAATGAAATTCGATTTTGTTCGTACTATATTAAAAGCAAATTATATTATTGAATGACAGATTCAGACTTCGAAAAACAAATTCTTCGGTATAAGAAGAAACTTTATCGGTTTGCATTAAGCATTTTAAAGCAAAAAGAAGATGCACAAGATGCGGTACAGGAAGTTGTTTTGAGAATGTGGAAGAAAAGAGAATTGCTGAATAGCAAGGAGAATTTTGAGAGTTACTGTATGAATTCGATTAAAAATTACGCACTCGACTTGCTTCGTAAAAGGAGAAATCTTCAGAATTATAAAGAGTCTACACCTGCCGGTAATATTGCACCCGAAGAGTTTGAAAACAAAGATATTATTGAAAAAATGCAACTTTTTTTAAAGCAGTTGCCGGTTCAGCAACGAATGGCAATCGAGTTAAAAGATTTTCAGGGATACGAATATGAAGAGATAAGCACAATGCTGGAGATTAGTGTAAATGCTGCAAGAGTGAATGTTTCGCGAGGAAGAAAAAGGTTATACGAAAAATTTAAGGAGGAGATAAGCAATGGCTAAAAAAACGAAAATACCGGAGGAGTTTCTCGAAGGGAAACTATCAGTTGACGAAATTGAATCTGGCAATATAGAAAACAGTATGGACGAGGAATTTATTCATACTTACCGGAAAGTTATTTCGAAAAATAACGAAGAGGAAATTCCAAATTTTAATCTGTTTGAAAAGATAGCGTTTCAGCAAAAAAAGGAACGCACGAATAGGTTTAAACGGGCCTTTTCGTATGCTGCAATAGTGGTGGCATTAGTTGGGTTTTTCTCAATTTTTTTCTATTTCAATACAACTCGGAAACAGCATACACAAACCGTTAAAATTGCCGAAACCCAAAAAGAGGTAATAAAAGTGTTGTTTCTTTTTTCGGAAGAGCTTAACAAAACATTAAAAAATTTCGATGAGGCAACAACTGCTTTTCAACCTTTTTCCGACTATAATAATTATAAAATAGACTTTAATAATCCAATGAAAAATTTAAAAATTAATGAACTATGAAAACAAAATTAATCGTACTGGTTCTGCTAATTATCAGCGCAACAGCTTTTGCTCAAAATGGAGAAAAAACAATCGATAGTACTTTCGAATTATTGAAAGCACAAAAAGATATTTCGTATTTTGAAGTAACAGGAGAGATGTTTAAAATGCTTTCGGAGACAAAAGAGACCACGGACGAATTTAAAGATTATATGAGAAAACTAACCGGAATGAAAATGGTTCGCATGTATAACGGGCATGACAACGGCGCTCCCGATATTTATAAACTTTTTATGCAGAATACAAATTTAAAAGGGTTTTCGCGATTGATGACCTCGGAAACCTCGACGAGAAAAATATCGTTTTATCAAAAGAAAAGTAAAGCCGGAAATGAATATCTTTTGGTTCAAAGTTCGGCAGTAATTTATATAACCGGAACAATCGACCTGAAATCGATTAGCGAGTTTGAACAGGTAATGAATATTGCCGGGAGTGCATTCGATATGTAATACCAATTTGATTTTATAATGCCGTATAATTGAATTTAATTATTTTGTGCAAGGTTGAGATAAAATATTTTTGCATAGCATTTGTTACCAAAAAAGGAAATGAAATAATAAGTTTGTAATCAGGAATTGAGAAGTGCTTTTACGTTATAATTAAAACCTGTTTCTTTCGAAACTCGCATTTGGCGTTAAACATCTTCTTTAACAATTCTGCGGTATTAATACAACAACAATGCAATATGAAAAAGATTAGTTTCCTGTTTATCTTCTTCCTTTTGGCAGGTGCAGTAATTCGTGCACAAGAGATTTCCGACTCGACAACAATTAAGGTATTAACGTTTAACATTTACCATGGCGAAACCATGCAGGGTAATTTCGATTTAGACCGAATAGCATCGGTAATTAAAGCGGTTGACCCTGATTTGGTAGCTATGCAAGAGGTTGATTTTAAAACCAACCGGGCACATAAATACGATTTGGCAACCGAGTTGGGTTGGCGCACAAAAATGGCTTCGTTGTTTGGAATTGCAATGCCGTATGACGGAGGTGGTTATGGAGAAGCCATTTTATCGAAAAGACCAATTATTGCCAGTAGAAATGTGCCGCTCCCACATTCGCCCGAGAGTGAAGCTCGTACAGCATTGCAGGTTTTTGTTGAAATGGAATCGGGCGATACAATCTGTTTTATTGGTACTCATCTCGAACATCAGGCGAACAATCCCGACAGAATTATTCAGGTGAAAAAAATTAATGAAGTTTTTACGAAAGTAAAATTCCCAACACTGTTGGCGGGCGATTTAAATGCGACTCCAACAAGCACTCCCATTGCAATTTTAAAAACAGTTTGGACCGATAGTTTTAGCAACAGTCCTGAGTTTACTTTTCCTTCGGATAAGCCCGACCGGAAAATAGATTACATTATGTACAGACCGGAAAAAAGATGGGAAGTGGTTGAAAACAGAGTAATCTGCGACAAAATAGCTTCGGATCACTGCGCCCTGCTAACAGTTCTAAAACTTGTAAAATAGAAAAACAGATTTAGAGTGCTTGATGAGGGATTGACTCTTTTTTAAGCGTGGGACATTAAATCTCCTCTAAAACTATTCCTGCCCGGTTAAAATATTCAACAAGAAAGTCTGCCGAAATGGGGCGGTTGTTTTTTGTGAGAACGGTTGTAATTAGGGCGTTTACCATTAGTTTTTTATCTGATTTTCGTAAAATCTGCTGGTCGAAAATAACTCTTAATCGCCCTTGTCTTTTTATTTTTAGTTGAATTATAAATGTATCGCCCGGCCTGAGTGGAAATTTATATTCGAGTTCGGCTTTTATTACTACCGCATCAATCCCATCGTTATGTAGCTTTGCAAAATCTAAACCCACCGCATTTAGAAATTGATGCCGGCAGTGTTCCAGATAATTCTGGTAAACGGCATTATTTACAATTCCCTGAATATCGCATTCGTAATCGCGAACCTGAAGTTCCAATTCGAAATGAAAGTCTGACATAAACGGTGTTTAGTTTTTAATGTTATTCGATTTTATTTCACTTCAAAGTCGAACATCTTTTTGTTTTCGAGAAATCCTTCGAGGTGGTCGCCAATTTTTACAGCTCCAACTCCGGCAGGCGTGCCGGTATAAATAAGGTCGCCAATTTTTAATGTTACATATTTCGAAACGTTTTCAATAATTGCATCGAAATTGAAAATCATAAAACCGGAGTTTCCTTTTTGAACCGTATTGCCATTAATGTTAAGGTTGAAATTTATCGATTTCAAATCTTTAAATTCCGATTTTGGAACAAAAGTGTTACTTAAAACTGCTGCTTTATCGAATGCTTTTGCTTTTTCCCATGGCAGTCCTTTCGCTTTTAATTTTGCCTGAACATCGCGGGCAGTAAAATCAACGCCCAGTCCAATTTCGTCGTAATAACGG
Organism: Draconibacterium sp.; assembly: GCA_027011835.1. Classification (GTDB taxonomy): domain Bacteria; phylum Bacteroidota; class Bacteroidia; order Bacteroidales; family Prolixibacteraceae; genus Draconibacterium. The sequence continues at coordinate 3,588 of JALUZN010000080.1, forward strand.
TGAGCAAATTTTTTCTCAATATTTTTTCCAATGCGGTTAATTTTTAGTACCAGTTCAATTTCGTGATGCACACTTTCCGACCAGTTGGGAATGTAAAACGGGTCGTTGTTACGCAGCAGAGCGGTGTCGGGTTTCATAAAAAAAACCGGTTCGTCGGGCACATTGTTTTTCATCTCCTCGATGTGAGCAACATAGTTTAGTCCGATACAAATAATCTTCATGTCAAAAAAATATCTATTTTTTTACTCTTAAAAAGAGGTTAATTCCGAGGGGTTCTTTTAATACATCAATTTTCGATTCTTCAACTC
>JALUZN010000081.1 GCA_027011835.1 Draconibacterium sp.
GGTTTCGACAAATGGTTGGGGCGGAAACATCCGATATATTTTCAATAAAACAATTACGTTAAAAACAGGCATCGAAAGGTTAAATTTAAAGCACGGGCTGAATTTCAATGAATCGGGAGTTGATTTCGAAGCTGATTTACTCTACAAAACCGGAGGTATTTATTTAATGGCAGATTTTAACTACACAAAAAATCTATACATAGCGGCAGGAGCTGCAATGAACTCGTTAAATCCGGAAATAAAAGGATATGCTGTAAGCGATTTACAATACGGCGACATCTCAATTCCTGCATCGGAAGTTGGCGAATTTATTTTCACACTAACTCCAAGTATGGATATTTCGCCGTATGCAGCCGTTGGATTCCGCAGCTTTATGGGTGCAAAAGAGAGAGTTTCGTTTAATTTCGAAACCGGCCTTTATTATTTGGGCGCACCAAATGTTGAGATTGAAGCAACCGGATTACTTGCTCCCACGGCCGACCCGGCACACGGGCAAAAACAACTAATAGAAAGACAACTAAGTCAGTATAAATTTTACCCGGTTATTAAATTTAATTTGGCGGTAAAACTTTTTTAGTTAGAAATTGAAAAATCTGTTGTTATGAAATTGAAAACAAATAGCATTAAATTAATTGCGTGGTTTTTTATCATCTTCTCTTTGGCAGGTTGCGGCGAGTATTTCGACAACCCTTTTATTGATAAAGAGAGTGGCGAAGACATAAGTGTTTTAATTATTGATTTTAATTTTTTCAAAACAAGTATGTCGTACAAACTGATTGATGCTTCAGATGGTTCGCTAATTACAAAGAATGCAAAAATTACTTTTGCCGGAAAAAACAGCAACGACATTGTAACTTTTGCCGGCGAAAAAAGAGGCGAATTCGACATCGCTGAAGGACAACTTGAGCTTGCCATTGATCCGAATATTTCTATTTCGGAAGATACACCGTTTGAGTTTGCTGTAAATGTCGATATTCCCGGATATAACCATCTTGCAAAAGGGGTTCAAATTCAAAACGAGGGGAAAAAAACCTACGAACTTTACCTCTCGAAAATTGCCAACGAAGAGGAGTTGGATTTAACGGGAAATATAAACGACAACAACGATGACACTTTTAACTTTTCAGACTCTTCAACCGGCACAAAATCAGCAACTATTGCAGAAAAACCGTACACAATTAACTATTCGCTTACAATAAGCAATTTGTTAAAATTTAAAGACACTTCGGGAAACCCACTTTTCAAAACAAAACAGGAGGTGAAAGACGCTTACAAAAAAGATAAAAACAATTTTATAAAACTAACGGTTAGCAAGTTTTCCAATTATATTCCCGGAATTGAGTTGGTTAAAATCGACGGTGTTGTGCAAAGTGTTCTGTTCCAAAAACTGGAGACAGGAAAATTAAAGCAGCTAAAAATAGGAGGAAAAATAGTTGCCGATTTTAATGGCGGAGTAATTACATCGACCTGCAAATATAACGGCATACAAAAACCTAAACATTTTGGATTTACAAAATTCGAAGAGAGCAGTTGGAATTTATTGGGGGAAAAAGTAATTTATAAAAAACTCCATTTCGGTTATACTTTGGCACAGGTTATTGAAGGCTCGGTTTGTAAAACCGGCGGCGAAATCTCATTCAATTCAAATTTCAAATCGAGTTTTTCGATTGATGCCGATGTTTACGACAAACAAGACAACTTCCTCTTTACAATGACTTTTAAAGGAAAATTTCCCGAGACTTTTGTGATGGAAAACGTTCCCGATGTTCCTGTAAAACTGGTATTCAGGAATAACAATCCCGCTTTTCAGCCCATACAACCTGTTGTAGTTAAGAGTTTGTGCAACAGCAATATCGATGTCGATGTGAATGTAAAAGAGAATTATGTGGAATACCAGGTTGTTTTGCGAGCAATGTGTGCCGACAATCCGTCGGTAGGAATTGCGCCCACATACAACGCCGAAGTACGAATAAAAGGGAGCAATGACCAGTGGCAGGGAGTAAGTATGATTGGAGGCAAAACCGATATTCTGGGACTGCCCGGCCACGAATACGAAATTCGCCTGCTGTGGGATGGCAAATGGGAATACTCGACCTATTTCACCGGGTTCGACAAAGACGGTAAATACACACACAAGGTTGAACACGGCGCAAAAATTGAGTCGAAAATTTTAGCCGATGGCAGAGTTCAAATAAACATTGAAAAGATATTTAGCCAGAGTATTTGTACCGATATGGGCTGGTAGGTACTGACTCGTTGCTAATTTCTGGTTGCTTGTCGCTCGATATTCGTGCCAAGTTTGTATTAATTGATGCATCGTCATACTAAGTTTTGGATGTTCATTCTGATTTTAAAAGTACAAATAAACTATGAACATCATTAGAAATCAACTCTATAGAACATATTAGTTTCAGTGCTTTTCACAAAGAGAAAAGGTTTAAACAGTCTGTTCGTTACTTCCGTCAATTGGCAGGAAAAATCACGCATCTTTCAGTCGACGATAATGGGGTTGCTGGTAGTTTTTATGGCATTGCGTTGTGGCAATACCGCTAATTCGTTGGCCAGTCGGTGGATTGACGGTAAAACAGAATATGCTTCCTAAGAAGATTCTGTATTTTACATTCTCTTTTTTGTTTACCAAAAATATATTCTTTACTTTTATCAAACCAAAAGCATTTTACTTGAACAAGCTACCTCAAATAGTACTTTCAGAAGGAGATTTAAAAAATACACATGTAATTTTTGTCGATTTCGATTTTGATTGGACAATTGTGTTCCGGTTGCGCGAATATATGTATGCTACTTATCTGGTTGAAAAAAAACGGTGGTACATTCATGCTGAAGATTTTAATTTACATCATTTTTTCACCCATTTCAAACCTGTTTCTTTTATCGATTATTCACAGCTCAAAACAAAACACACGAATGAACCCGATACTCAACCCCGCAAAAACATACGGTTTAATCCGCAGATTTTTAAGCAAAAGTTACCCGAAGAAACAATAAAAAAGATAGATGCTTTTAAGGGGTGGATGGAACAGTTAAGGTACAGCAAAAATACAATTAATACCTACGTACATCAGTTAGAGATTTTTTTGGGATACTTTTCGGATAAAGAGATAACCGAAATTGAGAACAATGATGTACTTGAGTTTAATCGCGAAGTAGTCTTGAAATATGGTTTAAGCACAACTTTTCAGAATCAGACGGTAAGTGCACTAAAAAAGTTTTTCGCATACAATTATAACAGAAACATTGACATTGACAGTATTGAGCGACCACGCAAGATATTGCAACTACCCAAAGTTATTGACAAAAAGGACTTAAAGCAGTTTTTCTCGAGTATAAAGAATCAAAAACATCGAATGGCACTCGAAACCATTTATGCGTGCGGATTACGACGGAGCGAACTGCTAAATCTGAAATTAAAGCACATTGATTCGAAGAGAGAGATGCTTATGGTCGTTAACTCAAAGGGGAACAAAGATCGTATGATCCCTATAAGTCCGCGGCTGTTAGAGAAAATAAAGGCATATTATTTTACCTACCGGCCAAAAGTTTATTTTATTGAAGGGCAAGTGCCCGGGAAAGGAATTTCAGCGGGTAGTCTGCAAAAGATTTTTGTATCGGCAATTAAAAGGAGTAAGATAAACAAACCATTTACTTTACACTGTTTACGTCATAGTTTTGCCACGCATTTATTGGAGAATGGCACCGATTTACGATACATTCAAGAGTTATTGGGGCATAAGTCGTCGAAGACAACGGAGATTTATACCCATGTAAGCCGAAATAGTTTAAAAAGCATTAAAAACCCATTTGATGATTTATAAATATAAACTACCAAAAGTATCTTATATTTTTATTTGGAGTAAATATAATGTACTTTTAGT
>JALUZN010000082.1 GCA_027011835.1 Draconibacterium sp.
ATGATACAAATAATTGAGTTTCGATTATTTTATTTCATTCTTTCTTTTTAACATTTTGTTGTTGATTGATAACTTGATAGTTAACTTTAAACAACTTCGATACAAAAAGCGTTGTCAGCAAAAATATGGTTACAAATAGTTTTTTCATTTTATTTCGATTTTCGGTTTTTATTCCAATGGTTTAATACGCTACTCCGGTGTTGTGTTGTAATTCTAATCGTTTTTGTATTAGCTTAATTTTATCTATCTCTAATGTTTGTTGTGCTCTTTTTAAATCGGTAAAATCTTTCAGGTATTCGTTCGATGTAATTGTGCCGTTTTGAAATTTCGACCACGACGAGTTTTTAATTTCTGTTTTTATATCAACCACCTCTTTATCCATCGAAATTTGCCGGTTTATATTTACAATGTCGTTGTTTATTTTCTGAATTTCCAGACTGTTTTTTTTCAGGAACGCTTCTGTGTCGGCTTCAATTAATTTCTGTTTAAGTGCCGTTTTCTCTTTCTGCTTGCTGTAAACGCCCCAGTCGAAAATATCCCACGAAAAATTTACCCCCACAATTCCGTATGTATGTAAATCGGTATTCATAAAGTTGTATCCGGGCCGGCCAAAACCACCGTTTGCAAACAGAGCAATTTTGGGGAAACGGTTTCTGTTTTGAATTTCGAGAGTTGCCAGGTTTAAATCTTTTTGCGCCTCAAACAGTTTTAGCTCGGGCAGAATTGAAAATTTATGCAAAGGTTGTCCGGGTATTTCAAATACTGTTTTGGAACTAATGTCGAGTCCGGTTAAAACAGAAAGCGATTTTATTGTGTTTTCTTCCAAAGTTTTTGTGTTCAGTATCTGTTTGTTTATCGATATTCTTTCGACCTTAATTTTGTTTAATTCCGAATCTAAAATCATTCCGTTCTCGAATGCCGATTGCAGGGTTTTAATGTTTTCGTTTATCTCGTCGAGGGCAGTGAGTAAAACAGTCTGGTTCTTTTTGAGCAACAGAACGGTTAAATAGAGTTGATTTATCTGCTCCATTAAATTGTAGTTCTGAATTTCTATTTGCCTTTCTTCGAGCGAGATGGAGGCTTGTTGCAGCTCTTTGGCTTTTTTTGTGTTTCCTCCATCGTAAAGAATTTGAGTAAGTTGCAGGTCGGTCCGGTAATTGTCGTTCGGAAAAATGGGGAAGAAGTTGTCCATATTTGGTACTGTTGGAAATTCAACCACCTCCGACTGGTACGAAGCACTTCCGCTAAACGTTAACTTGGGTAAGTAGTTTTTATTGAGAACTTCGTCGGCCAACTCCCGGTTTTCGTTTTGCAAAGCCATTTTCTTAAAACCCGGCCAGTTCTCTTTTGCCGCGTCGGTACACTGTTTTAAAGTAATACTTTGAAGTTGCGCAAACAACACGCCGGGGAAAAACAGTAGGACAATCAGATAGTTTAGCTTTCTCATTATTTAGCGATTTATTTAATTTTTATTGCTTGAATTGTAAATTCGGCAACCAGTTTTCTACGTTCTTCAATTAAAGCGTTAAACTCTTTATCTGAAATATCGAAAATGGTTTTTGCCATTGGCTTTGCCATAAATGGAAAAATAGACATGGAGATGATGTTTATAATTAACTGTTTTGGGGGAATGTCGATAATGTTCCCTTTTTTTACTTCCGCTTTTATCTCCTCTTCAAATTTTTTAATGGACTGAATATTATTTTTAAACTGGTAAATTTTATTGAAATATTCGGGGTCTCTGTTTATTTCCTGAAAAATGAAGTTAGGGATAAACCGGTTCTTGCTAAGAATAAAAATATAGTTGTCGATTATTAACCGGATTTTTGTGTACAAATCGACATCTTTTTCTAATACTTCGTTTAATTTTCCGAGCATTTTTTTTAGTGCAATGGCAAAAACCTGCTTGAAAAGTGTCTCTTTCGATGTGAAATAGTAGTGCAGTAAACCTTTGTTTATTCCGGCCTTGTCGGCAATTTCCTGCATTCTTGCACCTGTAAAACCTTTATTCTGAAATACTTCCTGTGCTGCTTTTAATATTTTTTCCTCCGTCGGATTTTTATATGCCATCTTATTTAAGTGAAAGTATGGCATAAATTTACCCATTTGGTTAATATTAACCAAATGGGTAAATTTGTTTTTGAATACAAAAAATTATTTACGATTCAACATATTCAACAACCGACATATTAACATCGTAAATATAGTCGCCCATTTTTTCCGATTCTGAAAAAATATCTTTATAAATTGTTCCTATTTTATACGTGTAAATTTCGTTTTCAATGTTATGAACATGCTCTTTCCGAAGTTTATTTCTTAACTTATTTATTTTTTTCTCAATATCTTCTACACCATCTTTATCTATATTGCTAAGTGGTTTGTCGAGGTTAGCAAGCATAATTTCAAATGCTTTTTCAAGCAGTGCAAACATTTCGCGAATATTTTCTTTCATCTCTTTTGTTAAATGTTCGTCGAGTTCGTTTGCGCGATGTATTGCCCGGGCAATATTCAAACACGAATCGCCAATGCTCTCTATCTCGTCGATAACACGAAGCATCGAACTAATTCTTTTCGACGACTCTTTGCTCAACTCACCTTCGGCAACTTTTGTTATGTATTTGGCAATCGAAATTTCCATTTCATCGCTTTTGTCTTCGCCGGCTTTAACCTTTTCAAACTGTTTATTAAATTTTCGCTCGTTTTTCTCGTTAAGCATTGTACTTAGCCGACTAAATAGCTTTTTAGTTTGCTGTGCATATAAAACGATCTCCTTTTTAGCTTGAAGAAGCGATAATTCGCTGGTACTCAACATTCCGAATTTTATGTATTTCAATCTGAATTCATCTTCATCTTCTCGTTCGGGAACAATACGTTGAACCAGTTTAACCAGATATTTTATAAACCAGATTTGAATTAAAACATTTAATATATTAAAAAAGGAATGGAATAAAGAGAGTGCAATTGGGATGGACCCGGAATCGGTAAAGGCCGATTTGCCTGAAAATGTTTGTGCAATAGAATCAATTCCTTTTAGGAAAAACGGAAAAATGGAAAGCACCCAGAGCACCCCGATAACATTAAATAAAAAGTGTAACCGTGCCGCTCGTTTTGCTGTTGAATTGGCTACCATTGCAGCAAGATTAGCGGTAATGGTAGTACCAATATTTTCGCCTAAAACCATTGCCGCAGCACTGTCGAAATTAATCCACCCGTTGTTGCACATAACCAGAGTTAATGCCATTGTTGCACTCGATGATTGAATAACAACAGTTAAAAGTGTTCCTATTAACAGAAAAATTAGATTCGACCAAAGTCCCATCCCCGTAAAGTTTTTCAGGAATTCCAAAATTTCAGGGTTGCTGCCAATATCGGGGACACTGGTTTTTAAACTCTCCAATCCAATAAAAAGAAGAGCAAACCCAACTAACACTTGTCCCCACGACTGATTTCGGGTCTTTTTCGAAAAAATTAACGGAAAACCAATGCCAATTATTGGATAAGCCAAAATGCTCATTTTAACTTTAAATCCGAGAATTGAAATAATCCATGCTGTAACAGTGGTGCCAATGTTTGCCCCCATAATAACACCTGCCGACTCGGTAAGTGTTAACAACCCGGCATTTACAAAACTTACAATCATTACCGTAGTAGCACTCGACGATTGAATGATTGCGGTAATTGAAAGACCGGTAATAACGCCCATAAAACGGTTGGAGGTCATGGCGGCCAGAAAGTCGCGGAGTTTACTACCTGCCACTTTTTGCAAGGCTTCGCTCATTAATTTCATTCCGTAAAGGAATAATCCAAGAGCTCCGATTAGTGTAAGGAAATCAAGTAAAGAATAATTCATAAGTTAGATTTTACACTACTAAAATAACTA
>JALUZN010000083.1 GCA_027011835.1 Draconibacterium sp.
ATGGTAACCGGATAGTTAATTTTTGGCGTATGACCGTACAACAACTGGTTTGCAGAGATAGTCGGAGGTAAATTCAACATAGAAATTGTACTTTTTACTTTTCCGTTCCATTTAAAATGAATGGCAATTGGATTTGCATTATTCATTACCTGTGCCGAAGGCTGCAACGAAAAGTGAATCGCTTTTGTTGTTCCGGCAGGCAAATCGACGGCAACCGATGTTTGCCCTTTAACTGTTAATCCATCGGGTAAAACCAAATTTAACGCTCCCGAAATTGAATGCGAATAAGTGTTGCGAACAGTAATTTGCAAATCGTAGCCTGTTGTTGTGGCATCGAGATTTATACGGTCGCCAAAATACTCTTCCAGAGCAACCCTGTCGAGCAACAAAATTTGCAGTGCATTTCGAAAGTTTGCAGGCCCCACCATCAATCCTTTTTCAAAAACGCCCACTTCGCGACGGTCTAAAATGGCTTTCCACATTGTCTCGCGAGTAAGTGTATCTCCCTTTTCCAGAAACAGAACCATACTATTCAGCAAATTCTCTTCAAGTTTTCCACTCGTTACAACAAAAGGAATATCCTCTTTATCAATCTGCTCTTTGTTTCCTTCGGTGGCAAAATAACCGTCGTAATGAAAATCACATGCAGCCGGGTCAAGAACTTTCCTAAAAATATATCCTCCGTGTTCGTGCGCAAAATTCACCCACAACTCTTTCGAAGTAAGTAACCTGTCCTGAAAACCGTTGTAGTCGTTGCACCCAAATATAGGCGGATATCCGACATCGGTAACAAACGGGAGATGAACCTCGTTCATCCAGCGAGTTACATCATCTTTTGCATACTGGTCGTATGGCGAACCAAGAACAGTCCACGAGTTTCCTTCGTTCATTCCTTTTGCAATGAAATCTAACGGATGTCCGGGGTAAATAGTCACACTCCGGTAGGCTGAATGTACCCCAAACCAACCTTTATAAAAATCGTATGTTGCAAGAATGGTTTTTGCATTTTCAATCTTCTGCTTAAATATATTTGCTGAAGTTTTGTCGGCACTGCTAATGACAAACAGTTTATTTCCGTTGTCGTTCTCTAAATAAAAGGCATCAATTCGTTTTAAATCTTTTGCTCCCCACTGGTAACTATGCAGAGCTTTAAACTTATTTATACTCTCTTCGATGGTTGCAGTCAGCTCCTTTCCCAACTCCGATTCGGGAGTAACATACACCAAAACATTTCCTGTTTCGAGTGATTTTAAAAGCTCGTTTTTGTCGGGCTGTTCAAGCGTTTTGTACGAATTGGCATTTAAATTTGTAAAGAATCCTTCCTGCATAAATAACCCGGGAATTCCCAAATCCTGACCGATATCAATCTTGCTCTGTAAAATAGCATCTTCAACATTATCAACCGAAATTTTAAACAAATTCCCCGCACGATACCATTTCCGGTAATTATTTTGCCAGTGGTTGGTATATCCGTTAAACTGAAAGTCGGTAATAACCAGTTCAGAATAACCTTGTTTATTCGATTTAAACCCATCGAGCGACTGAGCCGACACCATCGAACTCAGAAAAAGAGACAGAATTAGTATTTTAAACTCATTCATAATTATTCTTATAACCCGATTAGCGAGTTGTAATTAAATTTCTTTCGCGCAACCATTTTACACCGTTTTCCCACGGGCCGCCAAAACCATATAAATAGTAGGTAAAGTACATCGTACTTTTCTGAAAGATTGGCAACCACGGTTGGAATTCAGCGTAATAGTGGTGTGCGTCGCCATTGCTCGGATGATTTTGCCACATATGCAAAAACAGGGGCTGGTCGACCGGATAAGCCCCCACAAACGAGATGTCTTCTTTTGTGTCGTAGCCCGAGTTCCACCCCTCCTTAATTTTAAAAGCCTGCCCGTAATATTTGTCCGGATTCATTCTGAACTCGTGAATACCACTCATCTCCGGCACATAAAATGCATCTTCAGTCCAGTGCTTTTCACCAAGCTCTAAAATGGGTTGCGGCCCCAACATATTTGCTTCACGGTTTTTAAATGTCAAAGCAAAACGTACCTCCAGTAACGGTGTGTCTCCGTAGAGTGTAAATGTTTTTTCAATTCGGTTTCCATAATAGTCGCTCCACATTCGTACCCGAACAAAATCGCCTTCGGTTTTAACCAGTTCAACGTCGTAAACCTGATGTGTTTCCATACTGGCTTGCCCTAGAAAATCTTCGAATCCTCCAAACGGATAATAACCACGTTTTCTGAATGCACGTTTATCGTCAATCGCTTTTTTGGGCCACAGCTTAAACAGCACATTGTCGTTACGGCTTTTAACAATATATTCGATAACCCGCGCTCCGGTTCGTAAAAGTGTTATTTGTACGCTGTCGTTTTCCATACGAATCTCTTTTACCCCGTCGTTATTCAGGTCTATTTCGTAGGCATACGGTTTGCCTTCGGCTTTTCCTACCCCCAGTTGCGAGGTGTAATCGACGCCCAAAGCCGAAACTTTTACCTTATAATTGCCGGGTTGAAGTTCGAGATTAAACAGCATATCTTTAAATGTAGCCTGTGCGGTTTCGCATTGTTGGGTTTCTTCGAAAACGGTATTATTACCTTCGAGAACTTCAACTTTTACAGGAAATGATTCTTCCATTGTAAAGTTATGAATCGTAACTGGATACTTCACTTTGGGAGTATGCCCGTACAAAAGCCGGTGTACCGAAATTGCCGGTGGCAAATCGAGCAAGGCAACGGTACTTTTCTCTTTTTTGTCCCAGCTGAAATTTACGGCAATACTATTTGCTTTGTTCATTGAACCAGCAGTTGGCTGCAAACCGAAATGGAGTGTTTTTGAAGTTCCGGCTGGTAAATTCACGGCAACCGATGTTCCCTCTTTTA
>JALUZN010000084.1 GCA_027011835.1 Draconibacterium sp.
ACTTCATTGAAAAATTAAACTTACCAAGAGCACGCGATATTTTTATCGGCCGTTCTGTTTTTCCTATTTTCTCTAACATAAAACGGTACAAATCATTTTTCGACCGTTTGTCGAGGACAACTATTTTTTTACCTTCAAACCTGATATTTTTATTCTCGAAAAGCTCAAAGAGTAAACCCCCAAGTATGGTATAATTTAACCCCGATTTTGCAGCAGAAACAAAACCACCTTTTTTTACATTTAACGATAACAGATAAATTTTCTGCGATAAAGTAATGGAATCATTCATGTGTTTAAAATTTAGAATCAAGATACAAGAACCAAGACAAGACAAGAAAATTAGTGCTCTAGCTTAATCATGCTCCAGTGTGACAAATATTTTGTCATGCTTGTTTCATCTTCTCTTTTTTAAATTGGTCGCTATCTCAAAAATAAAATTACAGAATTTAAATCAATTACTAAGAATAAAGGATACTACCCGGTTTTTATTTCCGGGTATTAAATATTCTCTTACTATATTTGCTAAATATAATTTCAAAATAATAAAATGACAAAAGGTTTTGCCAGCGACAACAACTCGGGGGTGCATCCTCGTATTTTTAAAGCAATGCAAGAAGCAAACACAGGACACGTAGTTGGTTACGGCGACGATATTTATTCCGAAAAAGCAATTCAAATTTTTAAAGAGAGATTTGGTGCTAAAACCGAGGTATTTTTTGTTTTTAACGGAACAGGCGCCAATGTACTCGGATTGTCGTCGGCTACCCAAAGTTTTAATTCGGTTATTTGCGCCGAGACTGCTCATATACAAGAAGACGAATGCGGCGCTCCCGAGAAATTTACGGGAAGCAAATTGCTGCCGGTTGAGCCCGTTAATGGTAAAATTACACCCGAAGGTATTCAGCAACATTTAAAAGGCTTCGATTTTGAACACCACTCTCAACCACGCGTAATCTCCATTTCGCAGGTTACCGAAATGGGAACCGTATACACGCCCGACGAGATTAGAGAATTGGCCGGTTTAGCTCATAAAAACAATATGTTTTTGCATATCGATGGAGCGCGAATTGCAAATGCCGCCGTTGCTCTAAATATGGAGTTCAGAGAATTTACGGTTGATTGCGGTGCAGATATTCTTTCGTTTGGAGGAACAAAAAACGGAATGATGATGGGAGAAGCAGTTCTGTTTTTTAACCCGGAGTTGACAAAAAACACAAAATACATACGTAAACAGAGTATGCAGTTGTACTCTAAAATGCGGTTTACGGGTGCACAATTTATTGCATATTTCGAAAACGATTTATGGAAAGAGACGGCAATTCACGCTAACAAAATGGCAAAATTGCTCGAAAAAGAGATTGCCAAAATTCCGGAAATTAAAATAACCCGTCCGGTTGATGCAAACGGAGTGTTTGCAATTGTACCACGCCATATTATTGAACCATTGCAAAGTAAATTCTTTTTCTACATTTGGGACGACACAAAACCGGAAGTTCGTTGGATGACTTCGTTCGATACTACTGAAGATGAAGTATTTGAATTTAGTGCATTGATAAAAAAAGAGGTAAAAAGCCTCAATAAAGAATAAAAGAATGCAACTCTTCAACTATCATCCGAGCAATCCGAAAGAAGTAGACCCCGAACTGGAAAAGAAAATTTTCTTACACAGTCTGCTCTTTCCTGCAATATTTATTTTTCTGTTTTGGATGATTGAGATTATTGAACAAACTACCGGTTTAAGTTTTGTTCGGTTTGGTATTTACCCACGACATTTAAAAGGATTGTACGGAATTGCCCTGTCGCCATTTATCCATTCGGGGTTTAACCATCTCCTTTCAAATTCAATCCCGTTTTTTATATTAACCTTTGTTTTAATCTATTTCTACCGGAGAATTTCGTACCGGATATTTTTCCAAATGTTTATTTTCTCGGGAATTTGCGTGTGGCTATCGGGGCGCGAGGCCTGGCACATTGGTGCAAGCGGGGTAATTTATGCGTTAGCAGCATTTCATTTTGTTAGCGGCATTATTCGAAACGACATCAGATTGCTGACCATTTCGGTGGTGGTGGTATTTTTGTATGGCGGGCTTGTTTGGGGAATGTTCCCGATTAACCCTGCTGTTTCGTGGGAAGGACATTTATGGGGCGCTGTTTCAGGTGTTGTTCTGGCCATCTACTACCGGAAATACATAATCCGCCGCCATAAATTCGACTGGGAAAATGAAGAGGATGATGACGAAGATGACGAGGAAAACGACGGCACAACAAATGTGGATACCACAGAATACAGCACTACAATTAAAAACGCACCTCACAACAATGTTTCGCATACCGGCGAGTTTTAACTCCGGCTCAAATGCAAAAGTAACAAGCATAATTTCGATATTTGGGTTGAATATAACATCAGAACATCAATAACAATATTAAATCTATTTCGAAAAACGTTGCTTTTAAAATAAAAAGCTGATAATGTTTTCGCCCATTCAAAAAAAAACTAATTTTGCGCCACATTTATGAAGTTCATTAAAGAATGATTAGCAGAAGAATTATTAGAACCAAGGTGTTACAAATGCTTTACGCCTACTACTCTTCAGAAGAGAAATCGCTTAGTAAAACCGAAAAAGATCTCTTTTTCTGCATCGAAAAATCGTACGATTTATACCACTACTTAATGGTGTTGGCTGTCGAAATTTCGGATTACGCAGAAAAAAGAATTGAAATAAAAAGAAATAAACTTCAACCCACCGAAGAAGATTTAAATCCCAACACAAAGTTTATTACCAATCAGGTTATTCAACAGTTGCGTTCAAACAATCAACTGAATAAATACCTCGACCAAAAGAAACTGAGCTGGTCCGATAACGAAGGACTGATTAAAGAGCTTTATCTGTTAATGATTGAATCGGACGTATATAAAAATTATATGGCCGATAAAAACCGCTCTTTTCTGAACGACCGCAAATTTATTGAAAAACTGTTCAGTAAAGTTATTTTAACTTCGGAATACCTTTTTATTGTTCTCGAAGAGCAGAGTATTTATTGGAACGATGATGTTGATTTTGTTATCGCAATGATTGTTAAAACCATAAGACAATTTAATGAGTTAACCGACTCGAATCATCAGTTAATGCCACTGTTTAAAGATAAAGAAGACCGTGATTTTGCAAAGTCGTTAATTCGCCAATCGATAATTAACCACGACGAATTACGCGAATTAATTAACCGGCACGCTCAAAACTGGGACATGGAACGTATTGCGCAAATGGATATTCTTATTATGCAACTTGCCATTACCGAACTACTCTATTTCCCTTCGGTACCAACAAAAGTTTCGATGAATGAATACATCGAACTTTCGAAATATTACAGCACCGAAAAGAGCCGTAATTTTGTAAACGGTATTCTCGACAAAACCCTGAAAGACCTCAAAAAAGAGAAAAAGATTAATAAAATAGGGCGAGGTTTAATCGGTGAACAATGAAACGCGTTCTGTTTATATTAATTGTTTTTTCGTTGAGTTCATGCATCCATCAGAAAGAAAAGCGGGGGAATACAGCCAACGAAAGCAGTTTAGAAAAACCGAAAGGAGTTACAGAAATTTCATTTAACGAAACAGTTCACGAATTTGGCAAGCTTATTTCGGGCGAAATTGTGGTTACAACATTTACTTTTACCAATTCGGGAAACCACAATTTAATCATAAAAAATATTAATGCCGGTTGTGGATGTCTTCAGGTGAAATACCCGAAAACAGCAATAAAACCGGGAGAGAAAGGATTAATTGAAGTTGAATTTGATTCGTCGGGAATGTTTGGCCGGCAATATAAAACAATTGAAATTGATGCAAATTGCAAAGAACCAAAACAT
>JALUZN010000085.1 GCA_027011835.1 Draconibacterium sp.
ATGGCTAGTATCTTTTATCTGTTTCTTGCCAATGCAAATAAATGTTCCAGCCTGTCTCTTCTTATTTCTTAATATGTTCGATATTACGTACTTTTTTGCAATTAAAAAAGTTTCTGTTTTATCTGTCCAGATTTCGCCATCCTTTAAAAACTATCTCTGCATCGGTTAGCAGACTGTAGTTCCGTGCGTAAAGGATATTTAGCTGACCTTGTTTTTTCGTATCGATGGAGATTTCGGAAAACATATCGCCCGGATTTAAAATACCCGGTTTTATTTTTGGCAGCGTTTCGAATGTACCCTCGTTTAAAATGTAACCCACCCACGAATTTTTTGCTGATAAAACTCCTGAAATATTCGAAAACAGATTCTTCTTATTTTTAAAGAACCAAACAAGAAGCGGACTGAAGATGAATAGAATAAATGAGAGCAGAATGTCGAACAACCGTTTTTTTAGCCGGTTGTTCCATTTCGAAATGGCATTTATGTTTACCACATACAAATCGCCGGCAGTATGAATAGAGTTGCTTCCAATGATACTGAGACTTTTAGGTGGCGCAATTTTATAGTCGATGTTAAGTTGTGTTAGCGCAAGCATTACCTTAATAATTTGTGCTGCACGAATATCTTCGGCACAAAAAACAATCTCGTCAATTCCGTTAATTCTGATTATCTCTTCCAGCTGGTTAATTTCGCCAATGTAATGTTCGTCGGAGTCGGCTTTGTCGAGTGCAATAAAACCGGCAATTTCCGACTGAATGGTTGTCTCTTCGATTAGTTTTTTTACTCTGTTGGCCTCTTTTAACCTGCCGGCAATTGCAATTCGTTTCGCCTTTTTTGTGTTGAGGTGAAAACCGTTCACGTTAAAAATATGAAGTAAAACACGGAAAAGTACCAATGCAAAAGCTGCCCATACCGAGCCCAAAATAATTAATGCCCTCGAAAACCGAAAGCGTTCGTCGATGAGGGAATAAACAATTAAAATAGAAATTGCCCCCCACAAAACACCACGAACAATTTTATATATGCTTACAGGTTTCCGGTAACCTCCCGAAAAGAGAACTCCTGTAAGTAAGATTACAATGTAACCCGGCACTGCAAAATGCAAATACTCGGGCGGGTAGTAGCCCGGGTGGTAGCGCAAGTTCTCCCAATACGAAGTTAAAAAAACAAAGCCGAGAAAAATAAATCCTCCATCGAGCAGTGGCAGATAAATTTTATCGACCACCCGTTTTACAAGTGCGAGTGAAGCTCTGAAATAGATGGCCAGATGAATGAGTAGCGACAAAAGTGTTGCCCCGCCACCCGAAAAATGTTTCCGTGCAAAAATTATCATTGCATTGTAAAACACCTTTACATAATTTAACGACCCTTTTTTTGTGCTCTCGCCTTTATAGTGGATAATTGTGGTTTCGGGGAAATAGTAGTTTTTGTATCCGCCCTGAGTTATCCGGTACGAAAGATCGATGTCTTCGCCATACATAAAAAAAGTTTCATCGAGCAGCCCAACTTTATCCAGCGCCTCTTTTCGCAACAACATAAATGCTCCGGCCAAAACATCAACTTCGTGCGTTTTATTCTCGTCGAGGTACGACAAGTGGTATTTTCCGAATTTCTTTGATTTCGGAAACAGTTTCGAAATGCCAAACATTTTATAAAAAGCCACCCACGGTGTTGGCAATCCCCGTTTCGACTCGGGTAGAAAGTTCCCCTTTCCGTCAATCATTTTTACGCCCAAACCACCTGCATCGGGGTGCTCGTTCATAAACGCCAGCACTTTTAAAAATGTATCTTCTTCAACAACCGTGTCGGGGTTGAGCAGTAAAATGTATTTCCCTTTCGCCTTTTTTATTGCCTGATTATTTGCCTTCGAAAAACCCACATTTTTGTGGTTTTCAATAAAAATAACCTCTTTAAATTTTTCGCGAATTAATTGTGTTGACCCATCAACCGAGTTGTTATCGACCACAAAAATCTCCGAATCAATTCCCTTAGCCGCTTTAATTGCTGCGTGCAGGCACTGCTCTAAAAAATGTTTTACGTTGTAGTTTACAATAACTATCGAAAGTTTCATTCGCCCGGTTCAATTTTTTTCAAATGTAGCATTTTCCTTTTGCATAACGGAAAAAAGTGGCAAATCTGATTTGCCCGTTAAAAAATTTTCGCTTTGTTTTTCTGAAGTATATGGCTTTGAAATTTTTTCTGAAAATTAAAAATCGTTAGCTTCTGTTTCGAAGCGAGGTTACTGGCCAACTGAACTTTCATAAGGAACGCGGTTGGTAAGCGAGCGGCCAAGTGTAATTTCGTCGGTGTATTCAAGTTCGTCGCCAATAGAAACCCCGCGTGCCAGAGTCGATAGTTTTATGTTGAGGTCTTTTAATTTCCTGTAAATATAGAAATTGGTAGTATCGCCTTCCATAGTTGTAGAAAGTGCCAGAATAACTTCAATAATTTCGCCGCTTTCAATTCGTTTAACCAACGAGTCAATTTCTAAATCGGCCGGGCCAATTCCGTCCATTGGCGAAATAATTCCACCCAAAACGTGATACAGCCCGTTAAATTGCTGCGTGTTTTCAACCGACATTACATCTCTTATGTTCTCAACAACACAAATTACACTTTCGTTTCGGGCTTTGTTCGAGCAAATGCTGCAAATCTCGGTGTCGGAAATGTTATGGCAAATTTTACAGTGCTTTATTTCGTTTCGTAGTTCAATTAAACTGTTCCCAAAAGCATTTACCTCTTCGGGGTTTTGCCGGAGTAAATGGAGAACTAAACGTAAGGCACTTTTCCGCCCGATACCGGGTAATTTGGCAAATTCGTTAACCGCGTTTTCGAGCAGTTTCGATGGATATTTGTCGATATTCATTTTAAAAAGTTTCTGGTTCAAAAATAAGGGATTTTTTACAATAAACTCAACCCGAAAAGCTATTTGGTTTGAGTATACATTAATCTCTACACTATTCTTTTTCAATAAAAAATAGAATTGAGTGCACTAACTTGAACCAAATATAGCACCGGTAAAGAGAGGGATAACATTTCCAAATAAAAATTGATTGTTGAACTTTTCTGCAAAAACGACTGTTTTTAATAGATATATTTTGTTTGTAAAATAGTATATTTAGGAACTTTAAAAAACTAAATATGAAACGAGCATGGTCGATAAAACACAAAAGTTTATG
>JALUZN010000086.1 GCA_027011835.1 Draconibacterium sp.
TTATGGACAATAAAGATGTTTTAGTTCCGATTGCTTCTAGCTATCCTCTGGGCTGGGCAACTTCACTCGATAACGGCGACCGCGTACTGATTAATTATACTATTTTAGATAAAAAGTTTGATGATGATGGTAATATCCTTTATTACTATGTAAGAGTGAACTCGTTTAAAAAGATTTTAATGAAAGGAGTAATGGAAATAACTTCCGAAAATGCAGACAGTATTGGTAACGATCCTATTATTGTTGATGATTATTGGATGACCGACAGTTTGCTAAGTTTCAAGTTAAAATACTGGGGGTATAATGAAATTCATTTTCTGAATTTAGTAAAGAAACCTTCGTTGTTAATGTCTCCCGGAATTCAACCATATGAGTTAGAGTTGCGTCATAATGCCAATGACGATGAGCGCTCAATATTATATACTGCTTATGTTTCGTTTAGCTTAAATAGTTTACGAATCGATGGCCAAGATTCGATAAAAGTGGTTGTTAAGGCAACCGATTACCATGAAACAGAATTCTCGGAGGAAGTGGTTTTTAATTACGCCAACCTTCCCAATGAAAACAATTAATATACTTAAATTTGTGTTTTGTTCAGACTTAAAGAGGTGCCGCATTTGGCATCTCTTTTTTGTTTAAGAATACTTTAGTGTAATCTAAAAACGCTTCTTGCCCCACCATTTTTTTAGTCGTTCGAGTATTTTTGTTTCTGCAGGATTTTGCTGAGGATGATAAATACGTTCGTTAAGAATTTCTTTTGGAAGGAAATCCTGTTCGGCAAAATTTCCTTCGTATGCGTGAGAATATTTATAGTCTTTACCATAGCCAATCTCTTTCATCAGTTTTGTTGGCGCATTTCTAATGTGTAGAGGAACCGGAAGGTCGCCGGTTTTTTTAACTAAATTTATTGCGCTGTCGATGGCCGAATATGCCGAGTTACTTTTGGGCGACGTGGCAAGATAAATTACACATTCCGAAAGGATGATACGTGCTTCGGGATATCCAATTTTATGAACGGCATCGAAAGTACTTTGTGCTAAAAGCAGTGCGTTGGGATTGGCCAGTCCAACATCTTCGGCAGCCAGAATTAACAGGCGGCGGGCAATAAATTTCACATCTTCTCCTCCCTCAATCATTCGAGCCAGCCAGTACACGGCGGCATCGGGGTCGCTGCCGCGGATGCTTTTTATAAATGCCGAAATAATGTCGTAGTGCATTTCTCCCTGCTTGTCGTAATTGGCAAGGTTTTTCTGAAGCCGGTCGGTTACCTTTTTGTCGGTAATTACCACTTTGTCGCTCTCTTCGGCAGCAACCACCAGCTCTAAAACATTAAGCAGTTTGCGGGCATCGCCACCCGAAAAGCGTAACATTGCCTGATTTTCGCGAAGGGTAATCTTTTTCTTTTTTAAAATAACATCTTTTTTAATGGCAAGCTTAACAATGTTCATTAACCCCTCTTTGTCGAGGTGCTTTAAAATATAAACCTGACAGCGCGAAAGCAGGGGAGAAATAACTTCGAACGATGGATTTTCGGTGGTAGCACCAATAAGCGTTATTGTTCCATCTTCTACTGCACCCAACAACGAATCTTGTTGCGATTTACTGAACCGGTGAATTTCGTCGATAAAAAGAATTGGATTTGGGCGGTTAAAAAACTGTTGTTTTTTTGCTTTTTCAATTACTTCGCGAATGTCTTTTACTCCTGAATTAATGGCGCTTAAAGTATAAAACGGACGGTCGAGCGTGTTGGCAATAATTTTTGCGAGCGTAGTTTTACCAACTCCCGGAGGCCCCCATAAAATTAACGACGAAATATTTCCCGACTCAATCATTTTTCGCAACACTGCATTTTTACCCACCAAATGCTCCTGACCAATATAGTTGTCGAGCGTTGTTGGGCGAAGTCGTTCTGCCAGTGGTTGATTACTCATTGTTTTGTCTTAAAAGTAAAAGTCGCACAATTTAATATTAGTTGCAATACCGTTTTATAATGTTATAGGCACCCGATATTCCCAGCTCTCCTGCCCTACTCAGGTCGAGTGCCCCGCCTTCAATGTCGTCGAGGTAAATTTTTGTAAGCCCGCGGTTAAAGTAAGCTTCGGCAAATTCGGGTTCTAAT
Organism: Draconibacterium sp.; assembly: GCA_027011835.1. Taxonomy (GTDB): domain Bacteria; phylum Bacteroidota; class Bacteroidia; order Bacteroidales; family Prolixibacteraceae; genus Draconibacterium. The sequence continues at coordinate 2,120 of JALUZN010000086.1, forward strand.
TTAATGGCTTTGTTCAGGTCATCAATGGCACTTTCGTATTGCCCCAACCGAAGTTTAATAAATGCACGGTTGTAATACCCGAAAAAGAAGTTTGGATTTTGTGAAAGAGTTACAGCATAATCGTCGAGAATGTCGCTGTAATCGAATGAAGAGTTCGAATCATTCTCTTTATTATCAATATTATCAATGCCTTTTTTGTTTATTGCTATCGAAACATTTGTTTGCGAGCCCGACAATTTGGCAATCTCTTCCAACATTTTGTATTTACAGTTGGCTCGTGCAAAATGCGCAATGGCATCTTTTTTATTTAATTCAATCGAGCGATTTAAATCGTCGAGAGCTTTGTTGTACTTGCCCAGTAAGCTATAAAAAATTCCCCTGTTTAAATAGTTGTTGCTATTTTTTTGAACGGCAATTTTTTCGTTGAAATAGAGAATAAAGTTTTCAAAAATATCGCGATATTTATCTACGGGTTTGTTCGAAAGTGTAAGCCACGGTTCGTAGTTGTTTGCTTCGTTAAGTTCGTCGATGGCAAGATTGTAATACTGAAAACGGTTGTAATCGACTGCATTTTTTTCGAATGCCGAAATTATAAACAGCGGTTGCAAATCGATAACAATATTTTTGTTTTGAATTCTGCCGTCATCAACCTCTTCCTCCGCTTCGTCGGTTGGTAAATCGCGGGCATCTTCAACAATTAAATTCATTTTGGTTCTGCGTTTTCGTTTTTTTTCGGCTTCCTGTTTTTCCTTTTGGTCGTTATTTTGCGCTACTGCTTTTGTGTTATTCTGATTTGTAGTATTGTTTTGAACAGTGTTCTGCTTTGACTGATTCTGACTGTTGTTTTGTTGTTGATTATTGGCTGTTTGTTGGTTGTTATTTTTCTGATTTTTCTGATTTTGTTGATTTTGTTGATTTTGTTGTTGCTGAGCCAATTTCTCGGCATCGATACGACGGCTTTTTAAGTCGAATTTAGGATTGAGTTGAGCTGCAATCCGGTAATCGTCTTCGTAGCCCGGCCGGTTAAGAATTTCGCGAGCCATAGCCCGGTTAAAATAGGCACTGGCCATTTGAGGGTCTAATTTTAGTGCCATATCGTAATCCATAATTGCACTGTTGTAATCTTCGAGTTTGTGTTTAACAATTCCCCGGTTATTAAAAGCGAGTGCGTTTTTCGGGTCGAATTTAATGCACTGGTCGTAATCGCGCAGTGCTGCTGCGTAATCTTCGAGTTCGAAACGTGCCAGCCCCCGGTTTAAATAAGCCGCCGCATAATGTGGCCTTATCATAATTACTTTATTTAAATCGCTGATGGCACCTTTTATGTCGCCGCTAACAATTTTTGCATTGCTACGATTCATTAATGCGTAAGTCGATTTCGGATTAACTTTTAGTGCTTTGTCGTAGTCTTCAATTGCCCCTTTTATATCTTTTAGCGCCAGTTTTGCAATTCCTCGGTTGTTGTAAATGGTTTCGTCGTTGGGGTCGAATTCGAGAGCTTTGTTATAATCTTCTATTGCTTTTTTGAATTCGTGAAGATTGTGATATGCCATTCCACGGTTGTTGTATGCGCGTGGGTAGTAAGGTTTTATTTCGATGGCTTTATTGTAGTCTTTTATTGCACCCCGGTAATCTTCGAGCGAGTGCTTTGCTGTGCCGCGGTAAAGATAAGCCTCGGCTAAATGCGGTTTAAATTTTATAACAATATTAAAGTACTCGATGGCACCTGTGTAATTTCCAATTGAAATTCGGGTTCGCCCCACACGAATATAATGGTTAATATTTAGCTGTGCCTGACTTTGAAAAACCGACATCAAAATTAAAAGTACAAAAAGTGTTTGTTTCATAATACTCTATTGCTGAAAAGGCAAAAATAACATTTTACTACAATTGCACACAGTAGCATTAATTTTAATTAACCTTTATCTCAATCAAATATTTTGCATTTACCATCGGCCAGGGGGTGAAGCGGTAGCTTGCCGAAGGTGAACCGTTGGGTGAGTTGGTGGTGGCGGGCGACCGGAGGAAGCCCCGACAAGCGCCAAACGAACCCCGGTGAAACGAGGGAACTAATAGCGGAAAACCCGTTAAGGACGCCAACAAAAATTCTTTACAAACCTGTTTCAACACAGTTTTTTTGCTTTGCAGCGAACAAAAATAACTTCGCCTATTTTTCTGAAAATTTAAATGGATTTAGTATAATTTGTTACTTTTGAAACTTCAATTTCAATAAAAAACAAATTATAAGATGAAAAATTTACGCGTTGTTTTTTCCATGCTGATTATGGTAGTTGCGGTTAATGTTGTATTTGCCGACAACAACGAGGAGAAGAAAAAAGATGAGAAGAAGGGGTATGTTTTTACCGATGAAAAGGATTTGCCTGCCACGCCGGTGAGAAATCAGTATCGTTCGGGTACGTGTTGGTCGTTTTCAGGGTTGTCGTTTATCGAGTCGGAAATGTTGAGGATTGGAAAACCGGAGGTTGATCTTTCGGAGATGTTTGTTGTTTGGCATGCCTATTCTGATAAAGCGGTTAAAACAGTGCGTGTACACGGAAGTCTTAATTTTGGCGGCGGTGGTGCATTTCACGATGTTACAAATGTTATAAGAAAATATGGAATTGTGCCCGAGGAGGTTTATTCGGGGCTCAATTACGGGGAAGAGAAACATGTGCACGGCGAAATGGATAACCTTTTGAAAAAGTATGTTGATGGGGTAATTGAAAATAAAAACCGAAAACTTACTCCGGTTTGGCATCAGTCGTTCGATGGAATTTTAAACTCTTATTTGGGCGAGATTCCTGAGAGTTTCGAATATGAAGGAAAAAAATATACACCACAAAGTTTTGCTACCGACTTTGTTGGTTTAAATATGGACGATTATGTTGAGATTACATCGTTTACTCATCATCCGTTTTATTCGAAATTTATTATTGAAATACCCGATAACTGGTCGTGGGATGAAGTTTACAACGTACCGATTGATGAGCTGGAAGAGATAATCGACTATTCGTTAAACAACGGATTTACCGTTGCCTGGGCAGCCGATGTAAGTGAAAAAGGATTTAAAACAAGTAATAAAGGTGTTGCTGTTGTTCCGGAAGCCAATGTTGAGGATATGACTGATGCAGAAATTACACGTTGGGAATCGCTGTCGGAAAAAGAGAAGCAGCAAGAGTTGTATAAACTTGACAAGCCGGTTTCGGAAAAGGAAATTACCCAGGCGATGCGTCAGGAAGCTTTCGACAATTATACCACAACCGACGACCACGGAATGCATATTATAGGTACTGCAAAAGACCAAAAAGGAGACATCTTTTATAAGGTGAAAAACTCGTGGGGCGAATACAACGACCTTAAAGGGTATTTTTATGCTTCGAAACCATTTGTACGTTATAAAACAATGAGTATAATGGTGAATAAAGATGCTATTCCTCAAAATATACGAGAGAAACTCGGGTTATAGTTTTTGTGAGTCACGGGATATAGTGCCCTGTTTACAGTAATGAAGTATCTTTTTGTTTTTACTCTGTTTCTCTTTTCGTTCTCGTTTTCATACGGGCAGGACCCGAATGTGGATTATACTTGGTGGAACAAGTTGCATGGCTGGGAACCCGGCGACCCGGGCTGGAGGAACTGGATGAAAATTACACCCGGTTATTTGGGGCCAAATGCATTGCCGGTTCCGTTTGTGAAACGTGGTTTTTTACGTGGCAAATCGGAGATTGAAATTACTGCATCGAACCATTTTCATAGCGACGACCCTACACAAGATATTTCGGGTAGAGCGTACATTCCGTTTGCCAACAATAAAATTGCCGTTGAGATGTACGGAGTTATTTTTGAGCATTTTGCCTATTCCGAAGAGATTCGAAACGAGCGTATTTCGAGAATTGAGGACGGGAAAGGTACTGCTGTTGGCGATTTCTATTTTAGTACTCTTATTCAGTTATGTAAAAACCGTAAATTCCCAAATACATTGTTCCGTTTTACGGCAAGAACAGCTTCGGGAAATATGTTGGAAGGGGCTCGTTATTCCGACAGCCCGGGCTATTTTTTCGATTTAAGTTTTTCGAAAGATTTGGGGAAAAAAGCGTCGGGTATTTTCAGGCCGTTTGGTTTAATTGGCTTTTACAGCTGGCAAACCAACGACGAGTTGAATCTTCAGAACGACGCACTTTTATATGCTGTTGGTTTCGATTACGAAAAAAGCAACTGGCTGTTTTCATCATCGTGGTCGGGGTATTCGGGCTATAAAAACGAGCGCGACAAACCGATGCAGCTAAATTTTGAAGTTCGAAAAGACTTTAAGTCAACGGCAATCCGGGTTCAATATATTTATGGATTGCGCGATATCGAATACAAAACCATCCGGTTCTCGTTTCTATGGAAACTGCCTGCTGTAAAATAAATTGTGTAAATTTGATTGGTAGAAACAATTGATTGGTAAACAAAGATAATTACTGATGAAACAGCAAGGTTAAAGACTAAAAAAAAGAGAGTGATTAAAAAAAGTTGTCTTTGGTTTTTACTCTTGTATCTTGATTCTAAATATTAATTGTATGAAAAAATTATCGCTTGTAATTTGTGTGTGGAACGAAGAGTTGAACATTAAACCCTTGTCGGAACAAATAAAAGCAGCGCTATCTGATATTGATTATGAGGCTATTTTTGTTGACGATGGTTCGACCGACAATACGCGGAAAGAGATCAGGAAGATAAACAACGACCGGTTTTTGCTGGTTGAGTTAAAACGAAATTATGGGCAGAGTTCAGCGTTACAAGCCGGAATAGACCAGGCAGAGGGTGAGTTTGTGGTGCTGCTCGACGGCGACCTTCAAAACGATCCGGCCGATGTGCCAATGATGCTGAAAATGATAGAAGAGGAAGAGTGGGACATGGTTGCAGGTGTACGTGCCAACCGGAAAGATGGTATGTTTTTGCGCAAAGTGCCTTCTAAAATTGCCAATTATATGATTCGCGAGGCCACGGGAATTCATATGAAAGATTTGGGGTGTACATTGAAAATATTTACCCGCGATACCATAAAAAGCATTCATATTTACGGTGAGTTGCACCGTTATATTCCGGCACTGATAACACTTGAAGGAGCTACCCGTATTACGCAAGTCGATGTTAATCACAGGGCACGCGAATTTGGCGATTCGAAATACAACTTAAGCCGGACAACCCGCGTAATGAGCGATTTAATTTTAATGGTTTTCTTTAAGAAATACTTACAACGTCCGATGCATTTCTTCGGAACAATTGGGCTGGTTACCTTTGGAATTGGAGTTTTAATTAATATGTATCTGCTTATATTAAAGATTATTGGGCACGATATTTGGGGTAAACCACTTTTAATGTTGGGTATATTAATGGTTTTGGGTGGAATACAATTTATTACTACCGGTATTATTGCAGAGTTGCAAATGCGTACTTATTTCGAATCTCAAAATAAAAAACCTTACCGTGTAAAACGGGTTGTGGTTGCAAAAGAAAACTGAGCATCGCATACACATAAGCCACTGTACCTTAGTTATTTAATTTAAAAACAGCTGTTATGTTTAAATCACTTCTTATTATCGCCATTTTTTCTTTCGCTCTCACTCTTCATTTAAATGCACAACCGCGCATTATTTACGGGCATGTTTCGGTGTTCGACTCAATTCCTGTAATTGGGGCAAAAATTGTTGTTAAAAGTACGAAACATAGTACGGTAACCGATTCGTTGGGAAATTTTTGGGTAAAATGCGAAGCTGTAGATAAATTAAAAGCAAAAGTTGACGGTTTCTCCGACAAAACCATAAAGGTGTCGGCTGACGATAAGGTAATTCATTTTAAAATGAAAATGAAAAGTGGAACAAAGAATTACGAATATGCATTAGAACATGTAAATACCGCTTATATCGACCGCTTAAACAAGATTGTAAATAATGAGGAGACGGATTTCTCGAACTACAGTACTATTTACGATTTAATTGTTGGTCGACTTGCCGGTGTGAGAATAGAGAACGGCCAATTTTTAATGCGTGGAACACGGTCGATAACCGGAAGCAATGCAGCATTAATTGTTCTCGATGGTGTGCCTGTGAGTTATGGGACACTCTCATCAATTCCTCCAAGCAATGTTGAAAGTGTTGCAGCATTGGCCGGCACCAAAGCTGCCATATTTGGCTCGGAGGGAGCAAATGGCGTAATAGCAATTAAAACCAAGAAGATTGGAAACTAAAAACGTTTTTACGTTGTATTGCAACTTAAATTGACCGGAAATTGTAAATTCCTTTTAACTTTTCTTTAAATCGCCCCTTAAATTAAGCTGTTTGAAATGAAACAGCATAAATTGCACTATTTTTGATTCATTATTATAAAAATGAAAAACTAAAATATAAAGCAATGAATATTAGCGCATTACAAAAAGAGAGGGCAAAATATCAGCCAAAACTTCCAAAATCGTTAAAAGGAATAGGAAAACTTGTTGAGGGCGAAAAAACTCAATCGGTTGCCGACCAAGATGAGATTAAAAAGCTTTTCCCAAATACCTATGGAATGCCGTTGGTCTCTTTTGAAGAGGGAACAGTGGCCGTCGACAGAGCTCCGATAAATGTGGGGGTAATATTATCGGGCGGACAGGCACCCGGAGGGCACAACGTAATCTCGGGTATTTTCGATGGTATAAAAAATATAAATCCGAAAAGTAAATTGTATGGCTTTTTAGGTGGCCCCGAAGGATTAATCGAACATAAATATATTGAACTAACCGCCGAAATTATCGATGATTACCGGAATACAGGTGGGTTCGATATTATTGGCTCGGGACGTACAAAGCTGGAAGAGGAGTGGCAATTCGATAAAGCCCTTGAAATTGCAAAAGACTTAGACCTTACATCGCTGGTAATTATTGGTGGCGACGATTCGAATACAAATGCTTGCGTATTAGCCGAATACTATGCCGCTAAAAAGTCGGGAATGCAAGTTATTGGTTGCCCGAAAACAATTGATGGTGACCTTAAAAATGAAATGATTGAGGCATCGTTTGGTTTCGATACCGCTACAAAAGTGTATTCTGAATTAATTGGTAATATACAGCGCGATTCAAATTCAGCAAAAAAATACTGGCACTTTATAAAGCTGATGGGACGTTCGGCTTCGCACATTGGTTTAGAATGTGCTTTAAAAACCCAACCCAACATTACACTTATTTCCGAAGAGGTTGAAAAGAAACAGCAAACGTTAAGCGATGTTGTTAACTATATGGCCGGTATTATTGCAAAACGTGCCGAAAACGGCGATAGTTTTGGAGTAGCCCTAATTCCGGAAGGTTTAGTTGAATTTATTCCTGAGATGAAGCAATTAATTGCTGAATTGAATGACCTTTTAGCTGATGGAACAAAAACCGAAAGGGAGTTTAAACACTTAAAGAAAAGCCACCGAATTACCTGGGTTGCCGAAATGATTTCTCCGGAGTCGGCAAAAGTATTGTTGTCGATACCATCGAGAATTGCAAGTCAGTTGATGCTCGATCGCGACCCACACGGAAATGTTCAGGTTTCGTTAATTGAAACTGAAAAACTTTTGGGCGAGATGGTGAGTAAGAAATTAGATGAGATGAAGTCGGAGGGAAAATACGTAAGTAACTTTGGAATTCAGTACCACTTTTTTGGCTATGAAGGACGTTGTGCTGCACCATCGAATTTCGATGCCGACTATTGTTATACATTGGGTTTTGCTGCATCGGCTTTGGTTTCTGAAGGAAAAACAGGTTACATGTCGTCGGTGCGCAATTTAACGGCTCCTGCCGATGAGTGGATTGCAGGTGGTGTACCAACAACAATGATGATGAATATGGAAAAACGTCATGGACACATGAAACCCGTTATTCAGAAAGCATTGGTTGATTTAGAGGGGGCACCCTATAAATACTTCAAATCGAAAAGAGGAGAATGGGCATACAATACAAACTTTATCTATCCCGGTCCAATTCAATATTTTGGTCCTTCCGACGTTTGCGATGTTACCACCGAAACATTAAAGTTGGAGCAAGAATAAGGTTACAAAATACTCAATCTCTATAGTTTCTTAGAGTTGCCTTTTTTGTTTTAATACCAATTTAACTTTGAATTGCCGTATAATTGAATTAAATTATTTTGTGCAAGGTTGAGTTAAAATATTTCGGCATAGCCGTAGCTATGATGGAATATTTTAACGATGAGATTGTGCAAAAGAATAAATTCAATGCGGCAATACGAGGTTAACTTGGTATAAGAGTCTCTCTTTTAACAATGAAAATATTTCGGATATAGCTTCGGTTATATCTGAAATATTTGTTTTAGAGAGAAGTGAAAAAGAGGGAAAAGAGTGTTTTTCTTCAGAAGACTCTAAATTGCAATATTTGTCTTTTCCTTTTCAGAACGTGCAATAGTAACTGCGGCACAGCTATCGCTCCATACGTTTACCGAAGTTCGCGTCATGTCTAAAAGCAGATCGACGGCAAGAATTAAGCCGATTCCTTCGAGCGGTAATCCGGCAGCCGATAGAATAATGGTAAGCATAACCAATCCTGCCATGGGTATTCCGGCTGCACCAATCGATGCCAAAAGAGCCGTAACAACAACAAGAATTTGTTGTGAAAATGTAAAATCGACGCCATAAACCTGTGCAATAAAAATAGCTGCTACACATTCGTAAAGGGCAGTTCCATCCATATTTATTGTGGCACCAAGCGGAAGCGTAAAACTTGTTATCGGATTCGAAACGCCACTTTTATGTTCTACCGCTTCCATTGTTAACGGTAGCGTTGCACTCGACGATGCAGTTGAAAATGCGGTAAGCAAGGGGGTAACCATATTTCGCATATGTGCATAAGGTTTTACTTTGGCAACAAAGCGAAGGATAAGTGGAAGTGTGATAAATGCATGGATGCCGAGAGCCAGAAAAACAGTAATCATATAAATGGCCATGCTACCTGCCAAATTTGTTAACTGATGGGCATTTTTACTCACTTCGTGGCTAACAATTCCGAAAATACCAAGTGGCGTAAATTTTATTATAAACATGGTCATTTTCATCATCACTTCAAAAACGGCCTCGAAAAAGGTGGTAAGTGTCTCTTTATATTTCCCTTTTACCTGGGTAATAAAAACGCCAAAAATAATAGCAAAGAAGATAACCGGAAGAATATCGCCTTTTGCCATTGCGTCAAAAATATTTGGTGGAACAATCCGCATTAATATATCGTTTACCGAGCCTGTGTTTTTTGCAATTTCTGCCACATTTTCAGTAAAACCCATCTCAACGCCAACTCCCGGTTTAATAATGTTAACCATTAACAGACCGGTTAAAATTGCCAATATACTGGTCGATATATAATAAATCATTGTTTTTGCTCCCATACGGCCAAGATTATTTCCTCCGCCCATACTTGTTACTCCCGAAATAATTGAGCTTAGAATTAACGGAACAATGACCATTTTTAAGGAAGTTAAAAATATTTCGCCCATCCAGGTAACATATTTTACGCCCTGTGGAACAAAATATCCAAACAATACAGCCAATACTAATGCGATTAAAATTTGCCAGTGAAGTTTGATTTTTAAGATTTTCACAATGTTGATTTTAGTAAGTTCTTAACAGATTGCTAATTTATCTTTTTTTAAAGAGAAGGCAAATAAAACTCTTTCTAAGTCTCCTGTTTCCTGAGATCAAAAATCTGATATTTTGTATATTATGCTGATTATTTTTAACTTATGCCTCTTTAAACCTTAAAACGAAAAATATGAAAAAATTAGTTGCTGAATTTATTGGAACTTTGTGGTTAGTTCTTGGTGGTTGTGGAAGTGCTGTTTTGGCAGCAGGATTTCCCGAGTTAGGAATTGGTTTTCTTGGCGTAGCTCTTGCGTTTGGATTAACAGTGCTAACTATGGTGTATGCAATTGGCCATATTTCGGGCTGTCATCTCAATCCGGCAGTTTCTGTTGGCTTGTGGATAGGTGGTAGGTTCGATGGGAAAGAGCTTATTCCATACATCATTGCTCAGGTTCTTGGAGGAATTGCAGGTGCCGGAATTTTGTATTTAATTGTTATTGGCCAGGATGGTTTTACATCTATTGGTAGTTTTGCTGCAAACGGATATGGAGCACATTCGCCGGGTGGTTACGGTTTGCTCTCGGCATTGGTAACCGAAATTGTAATGACCTTTATGTTTCTTATTGTTATTTTGGGAGCCACACACTCAAAAGCACCAAAATATTTAGGCGGATTGGCAATTGGTTTAAGTTTAACACTAATTCATTTAATAAGTATTCCGGTAACAAATACATCGGTAAATCCTGCACGAAGTACAAGTCAGGCACTATTTGTTGGCGACTGGGCTCTCGGTCAGTTATGGCTGTTTTGGGTAGCTCCAATTGTTGGTGCTATTTTGGCCGGAGTGGTTTATAAATATCTCTCCCCCGAAACAAGTGAGGAGTAATACCAATTAGGAAACAAAACACCCCATATATGCATCCAAAAAAAGTTTATGATGAGTTATAGATTGAATTATTTCAGAAGTGAGATTATCTTTGATGAAATTGGCTAGCCAAACTTTCACGTT
>JALUZN010000087.1 GCA_027011835.1 Draconibacterium sp.
GTAAAAGTTTTAGCAAATTATAAAAGAATTCTGTCCTTAATTTTCAGCATAAAGATATAATTAAATTGAAATTTTATTGCATATTCGTGCAATATTTTATCGCTCCGGCTGAAATAGTTTTGTCGATTATCGGCTTATTGTTTCCCAATTTCAATAGAACCAATGTTTTAAATAGGTGTTAGATTTTCAGGGTTAATTGTGGGCATATTAATTGCTTCGTGTAACTCGCAATCACTAAACTTCATCATGTTTCAACACTTGTAATCGGCGGCAACTATGCTCCAATAAAACGCCCTCGCTTAAGCCAGTTATTTTATTTTCAACACTTTAGAAATATAAACTTCGTTTTTAGCTGATTTCATTTTAATTATGTATAGTCCTGCAGGAATATTTTTGATATTCAATTTGTTTTCATTTACCTCGGAAGCATAAATAACCGTTCCAGTAATATTAATAAATTCAATTGTTTCTCCAACATCATTTTGTGGTAATTGAAAATAAATTAAGTCTTTTGTTGGATTTGGATAAACGATAAAGTTTTTAACTTCTTCGGAGGGGTCGTCTGGTAATTTCAAATTTGAAATATCTCGTTTCCAAACACCGTAATTATTCGTTCCAAAATAGAGCGTGTTTGCATCAAGTAATAGTGCACCACTCCAATGGTTATCTGGTAACTGGGGTAGTCCTTTATTAATATTTGACCATGTTTTTCCTCTATTTTTTGAAGCATAAACGTTGTCGGGAGTACATAAAAAGAAATAATTTTCGTTTGATGTAAAGTCGTTTATACTTGTTGATAACCCGGGAGCATTTTTGGGTAATCCTTTTCCACTAAATTCCCATGTATTGTTGTTCTCCAATCGGTATAAATAGGAAAATTCTAAGGCTGCAAACAAAATCCCTTGACACTCTCCGAGTTTGTAAACATTTTTATTGGGTAATCCTTCATTGATAAAATCCCAACTTAACCCAAAGTCAGATGACTTTATTATTTGACGATTTCCACAAGCCGCTAAATAAATGTCATTTCCAACAAACACTGCATCGTAATACCAATTGCATGTTAATCCATCCGGAGGACTTATGTTTTCCCATGTTGTGCCTTTGTCTTTGGATAAAAAAACATAATCATTCCCAACGGCAATTACATTGTTTCCACTTGATTTCAATTTAAATGATGTATGGTCAAATAATAAATCGGTTTTGTTTTGCCAGGTAGTTCCATTGTCAGAAGTAATATAGACTAGGTTTTTTTTGGGTACGTATTCGGGGCTATTGGCAACAAAAAGTAAAGTATTGTCCAGGTTTACAATATTCCAAACGATTCCCATTGAAATTGAATCGGTGGAATTTTCCCAGCTTAAACCTTTGTCTTTTGTTATCGAAACATTATGAAAATCAACTGCTGCAATGCATGAATCGTTTTTTTCTAAGTCAAGAATATGAGAACAAACAATATTTCGGGAAACTTTTTGCCAATTCGTTAAATCTTTAAATACTCCATCATTGTTGGCTAAAAAGAATTCATTTTTATGTTTTGTGATGCTTGCTGTTGAAAGACTTTTTAATCCAGTATTATTTGCTGACCAATCAGTTCCATTGTTGCTTGAAACATAAACTCCTTCACGCCTTGTTAATGCAAAAATTGAATCGTTAATTGCAATTAATTTATTAATTCTATCGTCGGATGAAAATTTATGCGATAATTGCCAAGTGTCGCCATCATTTACCGATTTGTAAATTTTATTCTCCTTAGCAATAAACACAGTGCTGTCCTTACAAAGAATTGCATTTACTTTTGTATTGTCTAAATTATTGTTTATTGCAGTCCAATTCAGATTTGTTTTCCGGGTTCTGTAAATTCCTTCTTTTGTCCCTACAAAAATATATTGTTCGTTCCCGTCTATTGCAAATAGATCGTGTAAATAATAAGTAGTGTTTGAATTTGTTGTATATCTTTCACTTGGAAGACCATCATTAAAATTTGTCCAGTTTTTACCATTATTTGAATAATAAAAGCCTGCGTCTTTCAACGCAGCATAAATGTTTTGGTCGTCGGAATAAAAACCATAAGTTTTACCTTTTTTATATAAAGAAAACTTTTCTATCCAATCTTCATTAATTTGTAAAACTTTTCGAATACTTTCTCCTCCAAGATAAAGCTCGTTTTTGAAAAATACGTGTGTATTAAAATTTGCAGGATTGACCGGAGACCATGAATCTCCATTGTTTGTTGAAATGAAAGTTCCACAAGGAGAAGAAGCAATTATTGCTGAATCGCAGGATGTAATGTCAGATATACTGATGTTTGTAATAGGACCATCGGTTTGTTGCCATTGACAAAATGAATTTAACGAAATTAGTAGAAATAATAGGATTGAGGTTATTCTCATTTCTTTTTATAATTGGTTACAACTAAATTATATCGCCACTAAGATACAAAAAAGAAAACAATTAGGCGAAGTTGTAAATGTCATAAAATGAGGCACTAAGCTGTTTTTGTCCTACTGCAAATGCTTATTGTCGATTACAATATGTAATAATCGGATAAGTTTAGATGCTCTCTCAACTTTTGAAGTATCAATTTTGTTACGGGTCTCGATTAAATAAAAAGTTTTAGAATCGGAAAAATAACGAAACGGTTCCCCAACCATGATTTTCGCCACCATGAAATTCCGGAGTTTTCCAGGTTTCCTGCATTCGCAATCCTGCAAATTTGTACGAGAACTCTACTCCGGCAGTTAATTCTCCTATAAAATGTTCGATATCTTTGAATCTGAAAAACTCATTGTTCTCAGGGGGAACAATACCTCCCATTAGCGTTGCATTGTATGCAACAGCCACTGCACTAGTATTTATAAATGCAAAAAGCTGAAAGTCTCTGTTTTCTCCGTAGGTTGTATTCCCTAGATTGTAGCCCTTAAAAAAGTCATTCATTCGTCCCAGTCTGACAGTTGCACCCAATAAAAAATCATCGTGAATGTTTCCGAGGCGCAACCGTGAATTGCCAATAAAGTCGAAAAACCCGGGAAACGAAAACAGCCCTTTTTCAACCAAAAAATTGTAGTTTAAATAGGGGCGGTTTTCAATCTGAAAATCCCACCCGTTTGGAAAACCAAGATCAAGCCAATCGTGTATTATTCGTTGCGCATCTTCGGCTCCCGATAATGGGCCAAGTATACCCAAATCGAGCTGGTTTGTAAATCGCAGCTGCTTTTCGGGGATAGACGAAACAATAAACGAGCGAATATAAAGCGTGCCGGAGTATGGCCGGTCTACCAAATTCAGCAGTGTGTCGTTAATATCTTTTGGTGTATAAATTTCCTGAATAATACCAAGCCCATAATAGTTATCGGCATTTTTTAGTCGAAAAAGAAGATGGTTTGCCGGGTTTTTCCGAAGAGCCGGATTGAGGTAGAATATATGTGCTCCCTGTGTATAGTAGTAGTCGTGGTGCAAGAAAATATCGTTATCCCAGTCGAGGAGAAGCTCTTTGTAATTGGTGAATTTCAGGCTGTCGAGTTTTTTTGCAGCAGAAAAAAACGGAAAAGTTGCGACAATAATTAATACCAGTAAGAATTTAAGCATGCTTTTTAAATCAATAGTTCGTTACATATTTCTTTATCATGCTGATAATCAACAAAATACACAAACGTCCGTAATTGTGTCAAATAGTTGGTATTCAGTAGTTTAGTTTTTGTCTTGTGTCTCATGTCTCATGTCGGCTCACCTTGAATTTATGGTGGATTAAATTTTTCATGTATAAATTTTTGCTACCCTAAACAAGAAAAATTTAACATCAGACACACCTCTTAGAGTAGCTCTGAATGCCTTGAGTTTGGC